>JBIJAL010000017.1:0-14463 GCA_044345775.1 Candidatus Planktophila sp. | reverse complement strand
AGCAGCGGTAGGAATCTGAATGTAACGTGGGCGGTGACCGTTAGCCTCGCCATCTTTGATCAGTGATTTCTCAAACTCTGCCATTGCAGGCAGATACTCACCGGATCCGACGAGGGCTAACGATCCACGCATAAGGCCTATTCTGGCGTATCTTTGGCCAGCTTTTCTTTGGCTAGCTTCTTTGGATCCTTATCATCGTGCAATGGATCTCCCATACGTCCAGCCGTGGCCTTCATATCTGGGTTCTTTGCACTCTTGATCAAACTCAAGACTGTTGTGATTGCAAGAATCACAACAATAACAAGAAGACTAACGTTAGTTTGGATTTTAGGAATTTCAATGAACTTCTCATAATAGACATAATTCCAAATCAATTTAACGCCGATGAATATCAGGATTACTGAAAGTCCTAGTGACAGATAAACTAACCGGTCTAAAAGGCCCTTGATAAGGAAGTACAGGGCTCGTAAACCAAGCAATGCAAAGGCATTTGCTGCAAAGACCAAGTACGGCGCAGAAGTAATTCCGAAGGTAGCAGGAATTGAATCGAGTGCGAAAAGTAGATCTGTCGTTGCAATGGCAATCATCACCATAAACATCGGGGTAGCAAAGCGCTTTCCATTCAATTTAATGAACATCTTGGTGCCATGATATTCATCGACCATCGCGATTCGTTTACGAACTGTGCGGACGAGTACGTTGTCATTTGGATCAGGATCTTCATCCCAGTGCCTAAACAAGCCGATTCCGGTCCAAATCAAAATGGCCCCGAAGAGGACGAAGGTAAAGGCGAAAGCGGCAAGGGCTGCAGCGCCAAGAGCAATAAATATTGAACGCAACACCAGTGCAAGAACAACACCGAAGAGCAATACACGCTGATGGTAGATCGGCGGAACGGCAAACTGGGCAAGGATAATGACAAAGATAAAGAGGTTATCTACGGAGAGAGATTTTTCGACAAGGTATGCGCCAAAGTACTGAGTTCCAAATGTAGATCCGAATTGGCTCCAGACCCACACGCCAAAAAGGAGTGCGATGCCAATGTAGAAAATAGACCAAGCGGCTGCTTCCTTAAACTTTACGAGGTGTGGGTGGGCGCTGACAGTGAACAAGTCAACGGCGACCAGCGCCAAAATCGCAGCAATTGTTAGGGCCCAAACCAATAATGAAACATCCATCTCTAAAACTTCTGAAGGTAAAACTTCAGCCGACAAAATTTTCACAGGTAAACTCCTTGACTCGACATAGATTGAGAATGCGGTCAAGGTCTTCCTAACCGACAAGTCGGCCAGCGCCCCGGGTTTTTAGGCCGTATTGACGAGGTAGCTGTATCTAGGTACTCCCCTTAATTAGGGCAAATCGTATGCTTCGGGCACCTACTTCGCAAGTTCAATCGAAACGTGTCCCCGTCGAGACCAGATTTAGCATTTTCTTCTCACTCTCATGAGGCTCTCCAACAATACCAAGCCACAACACTTCGCATTCCGGAAAATGGTTCACCCAATGCATCGAGAGCTTTTGGCTTGATTGGCTCAGAATTATCATGCAAATGATCCCAACCACGCCTCACTGCAAGATCGTCAACCGGCCAGACGTCTAGTCGTCCTAAATGGAAAATCAGAAACATCTCTACAGTCCATCGCCCAATTCCAAAAAATTGAGTAAGTTCTTGAACAATCTCTCCATCCGATCGTTTGGAAATGCTGCTTAAGTTTATTGCACCAGTCAAAGATGCCTCTGTAATTTCACTGATGGTACGCACTTTTGCACCTGTTAGCCCAACAGATTGCAACTCGATTAATGAGAGTGCTCCAACCTTAGTGGCAGTTATCGATCCACCACATTTGGTTTCTAGTCGACTTGTAATGGTGCGAGCAGCGCTAGTGCTCACTTGTTGGGCAATCACAGAGCGAATCAAAGATTGGTAGCTAGTGATTCTAGATTTTTCTAACCCGAATTTACATGGCGGCAAGTCTTTAATAGCGGACACAAAGACTGGATCAATCCTTGCTATTTTCCGACAGATATTTCGCATTTCGGTTGCATTTGTCATAACTAGTTGAACCTAAGCATGTAAATCCGATCTAGTACGAATCAGAGGAACCCTGCAACACTTGGACTATCGATTCTTGATCAAGAATTCTGCTGAATCTTTCACTGAGGCTTCAGCTGAAATGAAAGACATTCCAAGGAGTGATTTGGCTTTTTTATTGCTCACCAACATGGGTTTTCCCAACAAAGGAAGAATGGCCCTGATATCGCCATCAAATTTAGCGAGAACTTTGATCAAGAAAGTTGGTGCTTTACCGGTCTTAGTTTTGCTTTCCGGATACGCCGACTTGATGATCTTTGCAATATCAATGAATGAAAGTGTCTGCGATGATGCCAGAATTCGCTCCCCGAACGTTGACTGAACATCAATGCAATCCACATGCATCTTTGCTACATCTTTCACATCTACAATTCCAAAGCGCAAATCTGGCAACATCGGATCCTTGCCTTTCAAGACTCTTTCAACAACAGATATCGAAGAGCCGAAATGGCGATCTAGCGGAGCACCCAAAACCAGAACTGGATTTATTGTCGTTAAGACAATGTCGCTTGCTTCTGACTTAATGAAATCCCAGGCAGCTTTTTCCGCTAAAGTTTTTGATTTTGTATATGCAACTCTGCCAACGGGATGGGAGACATCTGTCCACATCGTCTCATCAAATTCGCTAACCTCAGCAGGAAGATCATTTCCATATATTGCAGCAACAGACGATGTAAGCACCACGCGCTTAACTCCAGCTTTTTTTGCCGCACGCAGAGCACGTAGCGTTCCATCAACGGCCGGACGAATAATGTCGTCCTCATTTTCTGGTGAAGCGATAGGAAATGGTGACGCGGTGTGCATCAGTACATCAACACCAGCCAGTGCCTCATCCCAGCCAGCATCTTTCTCCAAATCCAAAAGAATAAAGGTGAGGGCTGCCTGAAGATCTACCCCCGAAGCAAGGTGGGGTGTGATTGCAGCTCTAATCTCTGCAGATCTCTTCAAATCTCGGACTGAGGCTCGAACGTCATAGCCCTTATTCAAAAGTTGGAGGGCAACGTGCTTGCCGATGTATCCACCTGCGCCGGTCAGAAGAACTGTACTCATTGTGATCCTTTGGTTAGGTGGATCTACAGTCTATCCGAAGTTGCATACCCCCCAGGGTATGCTATGCTGAGAGAAAATTGGAGAACAAAGTGCCACTCAATGTAGTCATACTCGATACGCCCACTCTCGGAGATCGTGGATATATCGCCCACGACGGCAAAACCGCCCTAGTTGTAGATCCTCAGCGAGATATCGACCGAGTCGAACAAGTGCTCGTCGAGAATAACCTGAACCTCGGCGCAGTTGTTGAAACTCATATGCATAATGACTATGTCAGTGGTGGATTAGTTCTTGCTCAGAAATATGAAGCCTCCTACATAACCAGTGCTGAAGACCCAGTTGCCTTCAAACGAACTGCGGCTCACGATCTTGATGAATTTGCAATCGGTAACTTTGGAATTAAAGCCCTACATACACCTGGCCACACTTTTACTCACCTTTCCTATCTGTTAAGTGATGGATCTGGAAACGCACAGGGAATCTTCACAGGAGGATCCTTGCTCCACGGTTCAACTGGTCGACCTGATTTGCTTGGCGATAGCCATGCTGCTGAACTAGCGCGGTTGCAACATGGATCTGCTCACCGAATTACAGAGATGCTTGAAGATGGCACACCGATCTATCCAACACATGGTTTTGGTTCTTTCTGTGCTGCAACATCTACATCGGGAACCGCTTCTACGATTAAAGATGAAAAATTAACAAATCCGGCCCTTCTGCTTCCCGTTGAGCAATTTATAACTCAAACTTTGGCTGGCCTTGATAACTTTCCTGCTTATTACAAACATATGGGTCCAAGAAATCACGCAGGTGCTGGTCCAATAGATCTCACGGAACTACCTCGACTCAGTAGCGAGGAGCTGTTAAGGGTAATTGCGGGAGATTCCTGGGTAGTCGATCTGCGTGATAAAGATATCTGGGCTAGTGGACACCTTGCGGGCACTATCAACTTTGGTATTGCGGGCTCATTTGCCACATACCTGGGATGGCTCTTCCCATATGAAAAGGAACTCGTACTAATCTCTGATCGAGCAGAGCAGATCTCTTTAGCGCAGCGCGAATTGGTGCGAATTGGAATCGACCGTCCACAGGCGAGTTTTGTAGGTGAAATCACAACTATTGGTGACACCGTCCCTACTCCTCTCGTCAAGTTTAAAGATGTCCCTGCAGTTCTCTCAGATTCAAAGATTCTTGTCCTAGATGTGCGGCGCAATAGCGAACGCGAGGCATCACATATCGCACACACTAGCCATATCCCTTTGCACGAACTCGCGGATCGAATGGCTGAACTGCCTATCGAGAAAACAATCTGGGTTCACTGCGCTGGTGCATACCGTGCATCAATTGCTGCAAGTCTTATTCAGAATGCTGGGTTTAGCGTGGTTTTGATCAATGAGCCTTACGAGAAAGTATTCTCCGTGCCAGAATTGCCACTAGTAACAGGTGCCACTGATCAGGGGCCGGTTGCGCCATCTGATGCAAAGAAACCTTAGAATTAGGAATCGGAGTACCAAGCGATGAAGACAATATCTCCTCAAGAAGCATTTGAATTAGTGAGTGCGGGTTTGGCTTACGGAATCGATGTAAGAGAGCAGAGCGAATGGGATGCTGGCCATAGCGATCTCTTTACGCTTCATCCCTTAAGCACTTTTGATGCAGTAAAGATTTCAACAGATAAGCCCCTAATTTTTATCTGCCGCTCAGGCAAGCGCTCAGCACAAGCGTGCGATTTACTTCAGGTTCATGGGGTCGAAGCAACCAATATGGCAGGCGGAATGTTGGAGTGGCAGGAGTTAAATCTGCCAATGACCGCAGTTGGGCAAGCTCCACTCATTTCCTAACGGATGGCTCTCACCCTTGTGTTAACCCTTGGTGAAATAGTGCAGATCCTTTAGAGTTCGCCTTATGACGAAAACTGTTGATGCCGATTTCTTAGCCCTACCTCTTGCCCAAGTTTCAGATGCAGCCATCCTGACTGCGACCTCTGCCGGTGCCTCACATGTTGATGTGCGAATCGAGAGAACTCGTACAGGTTTCTTGTCGCTGCGCGATGCCAGGCCTGAGACGCAATCGGATGAAACAAGCTTCGGAATCGGTGTCCGGGTAATCGTCAACGGAGCGTGGGGCTTTGCTTCTTCCCCAGATGTGTCAGCAGAGACTGCCAAGAAATTGGCCATGACGGCGGTTGCGATGGCAAAGACTTCAAAGCCACTATCTACTGAAGAGATATCACTTGTCTCTGAGCCTGTTTATGCCAAACAGAGTTGGGTTTCATCGTACGCGATTGATCCATTCTCAGTTTCAGATGGAGATAAGAAAGATCGACTCGCATCACTTTCATCAAAGTTGCTGAGCTCATCTGCGGTAAATCACACCAGTGCGCACACAATGTTTGTTAAAGAACAGAAGCACTATGCAGACTCTGCCGGAACAAGCACCACCCAACAAAGAGTTCGAGTACAGACTCAAATTGAAGCAATTTCAACCGGTGCTCATGGTTTTGAATCGATGCGAACATTGGCTCAACCTGCAGGATACGGGTGGGAGTGGATGGATAACTCGATCTGGAATTGGGATGCAGAGATCGAACAACTTCCAACTCTTTTGGCAGAAAAAGTTGCAGCGCCTTCTGTCGAGCCAGGGCGTTATGACTTATTAATTCACCCATCAAATCTCTGGTTAACAATCCACGAATCTATTGGCCATGCAACTGAACTTGATCGCGCAATTGGTTATGAGGCGAATTACGCAGGAACTTCATTTGCAACCCCTGACAAACTAGGCACACTTCAATATGGATCCAAGCTCATGAATGTAACCGGTGATCGCAGCACCGAGCATGGACTCAGCACTGTCGGTTGGGATGATGAAGGCGTTGCAGCACAACGCTGGGATATCGTTAAGGATGGAGTGCTCGTTGGCTATCAACTAGATCGTCGTATTGCAGCACATGTGAATAAAGATCGAAGCAATGGCTGTGCCTTTGCCGACTCGCCAGCGCATGTGCCTATTCAGAGAATGCCTAACGTCTCGCTGCAGCCAAATCCAGTGGGGCCAAGTCTTGATGCACTGATTGAATCTGTTGAAGATGGAATCTACATTCTCGGCGATAAGTCATGGTCAATTGATATGCAGCGTTATAACTTTCAGTTTACTGGTCAGCAATTCCACCGAATCAAAAATGGCAAGTTAGTCGGCCAGCTTAAAGATGTTGCATATCAAGCAACAACCACTGACTTCTGGGGTTCTATGAAGGCCGTGGGTGGTCCTTCTACCTACGTTCTTGGCGGTGCGTTCAACTGCGGAAAAGCTCAGCCGGGACAGGTCGCCGCTGTAAGTCACGGATGCCCTGCGGCAGTGTTTAACAAGGTGAATGTTCTCAATACAGTTGCGGAGGCTGGCAAATGATTTCAGCACAAGATCTTGTCGAGAAGATACTTGCTCGTTCTACAACTGATGATTGCATCGTAGTTGTTAAGGATTCGACTCAAGCTAATCTGCGTTGGGCAAGCAGCACGCTGACAACAAATGGCGTCATTCAAGAACGTAGCGTTACAGTCATCGCATTTGTTGCAGTCGGCGGGTCAATGGCATCAGGGGGTGTTACCCGAACCAATATTGATGAAAGTGACATTGATTCAGTGTTAAGTGAGGCAAAAGCCGCAGCACTTGCTGCAGGCGAGGCGGAAGATTTCGCACCGCTTGCAAAAGATGTTTCATTTGGTAATTGGTCAGCGCCGCATATTCCAACTGGCCCTGAAGTATTTTCGACCTTTGCACCTAACCTTGGTGAGATGATGCATCGCTCCAAGTCAGATGCCATCGAACTCTTTGGGTATGCCGAACACACACACGAAACATTATGGGTTGGATCTAAGGGCGGAATGCGCTTGCGCCATGACTCCCCTATTGGTCGCGTCGAGATGACTGGGAAGTCACATCAGAGATCACGTTCCACTTGGAATGGTGTGGAGACGCATGACTTTAAAGATGTCTCGGTTGCAACAATTGATGCCAATATTCGCCAACGGCTAGCTTGGCAAGAGAAGAAGATTGATCTTCCCGCAGGACGCTACGACACAATCTTTCCGTCAGGTTCAGTTGCCGATCTCTACGTCTACATGATGTGGGTTTCTGGTGGACGCGACGCGTTTGAAGGCCAGAGTGTCTTCTCCAAAAGTGGAGGTGGGACTAGAGTCGGAGAGAAACTTTCAAATGTTGGATTCCAGTTATTCAGTGATCCCACCCACTCACAACTAGGTGGATCACCATTTGTTTCAGCTGCTGTCAGCAGCCCGTTTTCGTCAGTCTTTGATAACGGTGAAAAACAATCTCGCGTTGACTGGTTCAAAGATGGCGTTCTGCAATCACTTGTGCAGACGCGTGCCAGTGCAAAACTAACTTCGCTGCCATACACGCCAATGGGTGACAATCTGATTATGAGCGTTGATGGTGGAAGCGGGAATCTAGAGGACCTCATCAAGAAAGTGGATCACGGACTCTTGCTTACAACCTTGTGGTACATCCGCATGGTTGACCCAAATACATTGCTTCTCACCGGGCTCACTCGTGATGGCGTTTACTATGTAAAAGATGGTGAAGTGCAAGGATCAACCAATAACTTCCGCTGGAATGATTCACCGGTCAGTGCACTTTCACGTCTTTCTCATTCCGGAGCCACAGAGTGGACTCAACCCCGCGAATGGGCCGGAGATGTTAGCAACATGTCTGTACCACCGATGGTGATCAAAGATTTCAATATGTCCACGGTGAGCCCAGGAAATTAAGGTCGATCGTCTATTTCGCTATTAATCTGAGTTCGTTAAGAATTGACATTAGAGAGTTATCGAGATCGGTAGATGATCGCTGATTTTGCTGGCCACCGTTGCTTCCAATTTCATCTTGGTTCCACGCCGGGCAAGGAAGTGATCAATCTGCACTGTTGGCTCCCAGACTGGAAAAGTCATGTGGCCCGCCAGCGATTTCCATCGAGGTGAGTTAACTGACTCTTTCCAGCTATTTGGAATGTTTAAATCACCCACAATAATTACGCGTAAAGATTTATCTTTAGCAATCTTGTTTGCCCAGCGCTTTAACTGCATCAATTGAATGTTCCGAAAAATCGGCTCCCACGAGAGATGGGTATTGATAATTACTGTGCCATCTTCTAGGTGGGCAGCAAGTGCAATCCGCGAATGATCATTAACCCAGTGTTTCTTAGTAACACCATTGGCTGTATGGGGAAGCCACCAGCCAACAAAAGCTTTTGAGAATTTCTTTCGCTCCCACTTAACAATAGGAAGTCTAGAAATAATGCTAATTCCATATCCCGGCTCCCGGGTCGAGATTTGATCAGTAACTAATGGCGGGAAACCTGGCTCATGATTTTCGGGCCAATCTAACCAGCCATCGTCTTTGCGCCAGACGCTAGGTGCAAAGGCCCAGTGTCGGGCCCCCATGATCTCTGCAAAGAACTGTGTCTGCTTCTCGAGGTTTGTGCGTTCATTTAAATGATCAACTTCTTGAAGTACCAACACATCACAATCAAATTCTTGGACTGTTCGTACAATCTCAGAGATACGATCAACCTCGGCACCCGCGGCATAAAGCTCACCATGCTGAATATTCCACGAAGTAATTTTCACAAACCCAATTAAATCATTTTTCTACACAGTTCCGCGTTTCACCCTCTTGCCCTTGAAAAATACTATGGGACTCATAGCAATTGTGCGTATGACACTCAATTTTCGGGAATTATTAGGCTTTTGTACTTACTTGTAATAGATTCATGGCATGACAACGGAGTCAGCATTTGAAACTGCGCGTGCGCAGTTGCGTCAAGCGGTAGATCAATTAGGGCTTTCCGAAAATGATTGGCAGACCCTTTCAACACCTCGGCGGATATTAGAAGTAGCGGTCCCCTTGCGACGGGACAATGACAAAGTTGAAATGTATAAAGGTTTCAGAGTCCAGTACTCAACAACCCGTGGTCCCTCCAAAGGTGGAGTTCGCTTTCATCCGCATATTGATTTAGAGGAGACCATCGCTCTGGCCATGCTCATGACATGGAAATGCGCATTAACTAATCTGCCCTTCGGTGGAGCTAAGGGTGGAATAGCAGTTGATGCTCAAACCTTGTCTGATCGCGAAAATGAACGGTTAACTCGTCGCTACACATCTGAAATCCTGCCCATAATCGGACCAGAACGAGATATCCCTGCACCAGATATCGGTACTGATGAGAGAAATATGGCGTGGATGATGGACACATATTCAGTAAATGCTGGTTTCTCTGTGCCTGGAGTTGTTACAGGTAAGCCAATAGTTCTTGGTGGCTCGATTGGGCGTAACTCTGCGACAGGTGATGGTGTTGCAATCTCAACTCGTGAAGCACTTCGAATTCGTGGCATTGATCCAATAGGTGCGACAGTTGCGATTCAAGGATTTGGAAAAGTCGGTTACTGGGCTGCAGTTGCGCTAGAGGGCATGGGGATGAAAGTCGTAGCTGTTAGCGATGTCAATGGGGCGGTCATTGGATTTAAAAATGTCGATGCGTTGTGGTCGCATTTTCTCGAACAGAAAAATCTTGATGCACCTGGTACTGATCGATTAAGCAATACAGAGCTTTTGCACTTAGATGTCGATGTTCTTATTCCTGCCGCTCTCTCTGATGCAATTACAGCCCAGAGCGCTTCTGGAATAAAGGCGAAGATTGTGGTTGAGGGTGCAAATGCCCCAACAACGCCGGAGGGAGATGCGATTTTGAATGCAAATGGCGTTCTTGTTGTGCCTGATATTTTAGCGAACTCAGGTGGCGTAATCGTCTCTTACTTTGAGTGGGTGCAGGACAAGCAGAACTATCCATGGAATGCCGATGAAGTGAAGACCAATCTCAATAGTATTTTGATGAAGGCATTTCATGAAGTGGAAGAGATGGCAACCAGCAGAAAGGTTACGTGGCGTGAGGCTGCGCATATGTTGGGAGTTGCTCGTGTTGCCGAGGCGCATAAACTTCGCGGACTCTATCCATAAATTCTAAAATTGCCAGCGTAGGTCTAGTCGCGGGTAGCAAGTCGAAGTTGCAGACACAGTTGCCTTCATGGATGCCGGGCTAATTGTGGAGTCTGGACCGCCAGATCAACTCTTGGATAATCCTCAACATGAGCGGACGAAGTCATTCTTTTCAAAGGTTCTGTAGCACCAAACTAAATCCTAATTACTCTAAAGTCATCTCAATTCAATAAGTGGCTCTTCCTCCTGATGTATCGAAGGTAAAGCCAGTTGTAAATGAACAAGCTCTTGATGCCATAAACGCCAACATCTCTGCAGCCTCCTCAGGCTCTCCAACACGTCCCATAGGAATTCGACCCAGCATGTACTTAAGCGTCTCCTCACTCGTATCCGCATTCATTGGAGTTCTAATCACTGCGGGAGCAAGTGCATTAATCGTGATTCCCTCGGCTGCTACTTCTTTCCCAACACCTTTAATAAATCCAATCATTCCCGCTTTAGATGCGTTGTAAGCGTGCATCCCTGGGTTACCTTCCTTGCCAGCAATTGATGTAACGTGCGCAATGCGTCCGTACTTTTTAGCTTTCATATGAGGAAGGATTGCTTGGGTTAACCAGACTGTTCCAAATAGATTGATCGTAATAGTTCGCTCAAAAGCGCCCCATTCAATATCTTCAACCTTAGTGTTGGTTGGGCCAACGACACCAGCGGTATTTATAAGGGCATCTATCTGGACATGATCAGAGATGACAGATTTAATCAATGTCTGGATACTAGATTGATCACTCAAGTTAACGTTTTTTACCTGATTATCGTCCAGCCCTAACTCTTTTTGAAGTGAAGCTAATCCAACTTTATCCAAATCTGCAATCACGACTGTACCGCCACGAGAATCAATCAATCGTGACGCAGCTCTACCAATTCCACTAGCGGCTCCGACTACCAAAACAACCTGACCGCTGAAGCTACTTAGATCACTTGCCATTCTTCCCCCTTATGAATGAAGTCGTTATGCAATTGCTTTTGCTCGTGATAAATCAGCGATTCCTGGAGCCATTAATTTATGATTTCTACTGTCGTATTGATCCTGGAGTTGGCCTTCGGTTTTTCTCAACCGCGTGCCCCATTCTCTTAAGCATGGCTTTGGACCCTGCGTTGACTTGGGCTAGTAAGGCTTGTTCATCGAAATGCTGAAATTCACCATGATCAAGAATCACTTTTCCATCAATGATTACTGAATCTACTGATTTGGAACCAGAAGAATAAATAAGGTTTCTAAGAAGATCTGTAACTGGCAAGAGTTCAGTCCTACGTAGTGTATGAATAACGATGTCAGCTCTCTTTCCAATCTCAAGTGAACCAATTCGATCCTCCATACCACAGGCACGTGCACCACCTAGAGTCGCCATTTCAAGAACATCTTCGGCTTGTAAGTAGTTACGATCTTGATGTGCCTCGCGTGCGGTGAGGAGAGCAAGGTTTGCTTGGCGGAAGAGATCAAAAACATTTGACCAATTTGCTGAATCCGAACCAAGTGAGATGTTTGCGCCACGTTTCCATAGTTCAGCATGGCGTCCATGAAGAGTAGAGCCGTGACCCCACATCATTGACGCACCTGGTGCCCACGCCAAACTTGCACCTAACTCAATGAGTACTCGTGTCTCTGCATCAGTAAGGTGATTGGCATGGCCTAGAGTGACATTTCTCCCAAGGACACCAATATTTGCCAAGTGCAAAAGGGGATCCATTCCGTACCGTGTGAGATCAGCAGCAGTATCAGCCGGGCTGTAAGCATGGTGCATGTTGAGTACTACGTTAGCGGCATCTGCTTGTCGTTTGGCCTCTATCAGAAGTTCTTCACTTGCTGTTCCGAGTCCAAGCAGCGCAATATGTCCAGTAACGAGTGCATTAGGATCAGAATTACGGCGCACCTGACCGCCCATTTGCGCGAGCGCTTCATTGAGATTACGTGGTGCTCGCTCAATAGCGCCTTTTACTCTTACTGGACCTTTGCTTGGAGTCTCTTTCCCTTGCGCAAGCCCTGCTGGTCGATCCCAAATAAAGGCATCACCCAAGATTGCTCTGATGCCCACAGTGTGTGCAGCACGCGCAGCCGCTTCTGGCTCAAGAATGGTGCCAGCTTCTAAAAAGCAAGTCGTACCATTGCGGACCATTTCAATAGAGGCAAGCAAAACTCCTAGATATTCCTCTTCGTCATTGACTGTATTGTAAAAAACTCGTTCAATTGCGTCGAAAACTTCATCCTCTGGGATGTGATCTGGAATTACGCCACGAAATGTTTGGAAAGATGCATGCATGTGACATTCGACAAGACCGGGATGCACGGGTGCTCCTCCAGCATCTATCGTTCGTCTTGGTTGATACCGTTTTACAAGATCATGGTCCTCGCCCACTTCTACTATGCGGCGGTCCGTGATTGCAATCGCTCCATCTGAAATGATTCTGCGCTGGGCATCCATTGTTATGACGTAACCATGCCGAACAAGTAGGTCAATATTTCTCAATTGCGCTGTCATGACCTGCTCCTCCCCCGGACTTCTTGAATTTCTCTCGACAGTTCAAAAGTGGCGGCTTCATCGAGTGCTCCACACTCAAATACAAAGCGAGCTTCAGTTTTTGGGTTGACTATCAAAAGATTTCCCTTTGCTCGCTCCGCTAGGTAGCCATCTGGTTCGGCTGTAGAAGGTAATAGCAGTCCCAACGCCTCTTGATCTGCACTTCGGCAAATCCAACGAAGGCTATGTGCAAACTCCGATGGCTTGTAACTCACAAAGTCTGCAGCGCCATCCGGATGAATTTGCATACTTGTTGCCCAGCCATCTTTACCAGGCAAAGGATTAATGGCTAGGACAACTTCAGGATCGATAATCACACCAGGTGTAATGTCTCTGTGCTTTTCTGGGTCCTGAATAAACCCATCAATCATCTGACGATAACCATCGTTTGATTGGTAGAGATCTTTAAATATGTGAGTTACATGTAAGTAATCATTTCCTTCAAGAGCCGTGTCAACGATTCTTGCCTTATCGACGGGAAGATAATTAATGTGAGCCAGATACATTAGCTCCATCGGAGAACTCTTCAAATTTGTTATCGACATTTCCACATGAATCCTGCCATGGTTCTCACGCAAGGTAACTGAAGGTCGAGCGATATAGTTATGTGTAAAGGCAACTGAATATTGATATTGTCCAGTGATTGTCATAAAAGGACCGTCGCTATCAGAACCTGTTACAAGTTCTGCTTGTTGATACGGTGCATTGGGGAGCTCGCCATGTACTGGATGATTATCCTGAGGCGACGGCCCACCCATTCCAATGACACCGCAGTGGAGAAGAAAACCACCATAGGTCGATAAATAATCAGTTGTAGGATTTGGTTCATCAAAGATAGAACGCATCGTTAACTGGCGATTGAAGAACTTCGCTCGCCAGATTTGCTGTCCTTGGAATGGTAGGACTTCAATTTCTCCACAACCGTTTTTAATTCGTAGCCCAAAAACTCCGGTGCTGTATACAAAGGTAGATGCTGTTAGGTTTCCCGCTACCGCAAGAATAGTTTCACTTTCGGAGAAGTATTTCGGGAGTAAAGGGATTACAACCTGTTTCATCACGGAGTTGGTACTCTAAGTAAGGCCCGGCAAAACGACGCCGCTGCTAGGTTGAAGGTGATCAAGAATTCCTTTTCCTTTGCCACCTGGGCTGCTTTCAGCTTGTGAATAAGCCTTATTAAACTCAGCAGAATCATCATCAACCCAGACTTCTAAGTTAACACCTTTACTTTGTAGGGGAAGAGTGCCATTGCGGCCCATGTCACGCCAGAGATGATTAGCATCAGCAAAACTCCTTCTATGCCCATTTGGAAGGGTAAAGGTGAGTAATTTGCGAGGAAATTCAATGAAGTAAGGAGGGTTCATTTTGTATTTTTCGATTGCATCGGTGTCAATTTCTACACCAAGACCGTACCCCGATGGGACATCTGCAAATCCATGAGCAATTTTTATTGGTTCGGCCAACATGTCATCGGCGTAGATGTTCATGGCTGTCACAGCTGGCCATCTCGCATGAGTGAGTACAGCACCGAGATGCAATGTGTATGCACTCGTGATTCCGGTTCCACAGATCTGTAACCAAAGATTTTTGTCAAATGAAGCACACGCTTGACCTTCCTTGAGGAATCTTGAGACTCCACCTGCATCTACTACAAATCCATCAAGTGCATCTTCCCGCATCCAATGGGGAAAGAGTTTTGGTTCAAAGTGCGTTGCTAAAGGGCGAGACACTTTACTT
>JBIJAL010000080.1:0-4533 GCA_044345775.1 Candidatus Planktophila sp. | reverse complement strand
TCAGGGAAATGATGGCGCAAGTTATGATCTTCTGGCTCCAACGGTTGTCGGTGCAGTTCTTTCGGCAAAGACAGGCTCTGCAGATTATCCGGCGGGAAGTTATCTCCTGACATATCGAGTCGTCTCTGCTGATGGTCATCCAATCAGTGGAGAGATCGCATTTTCTACTCAATCTGCCACAACAATTGAATCTGCGATTACAACACCTTTAGTAACAACTCAAGAAGAAGAGCCAAGAAGTTCCTCTACTAATATCGGATTTTTCGTTGTTGCAGCAACCTTTCTCTCACTCTCCCTCTATTTTGGAGTGAGGTTCGTACGAAAGAGTTCTCAATGAATCTGATTAAAGACCTTCATGCGCTTGCCAGAAAAGGTAGGTCGGCAGATCTTGCCCACTTCTATAAGACCGGTCCTGGTGAGTATGGTGAAGGTGATGTTTTTATCGGTGTCATTGTTCCCGATACCCGACTTGTTGCTAAAAAATACATTGATCTCCCATTTGCTGAATTAGAGAAGGTAATTAACTCTCCCATTCACGAAGAGCGACTCTGTGGACTCATCATCCTTACCCTTAGATATAAGCGAGATAAAGATGAGCAATCGCGAAAGAAGATCTTTAATTTTTATTTGAAAATGCTTAGAGCGGGCCACGTAAACAATTGGGATCTGGTGGATGTGAGTGCACCGATTATTGGTGATTTCCTCATCAGCGACCCGGAGCATATGCAGCTTCTAGAGAAACTCTCACGTAGTAAAGATCTTTGGCATCGTCGCACTGCAATGGTCTTCACCTTTGCATTCTTGCGCCGGGGAATAACTGGGCCAACTGTAGTTATTGCTGAAAACTTATTGAGTGATGACCATGACTTGATACATAAAGCTACTGGTTGGATGTTGCGGGAAATGGGAAAGCGAGATCTCACTCTATTGCGATCGTTCCTTAAGGAAAATGCCCCGGAAATGCCACGGACAGCCCTTCGATATTCCATCGAAAGACTGCCCGAGAGCGAACGTAAGAGATGGCTTGCGATTAAGCCTTTACGTCAAAACGGTCGGCGTTCATAACCTTTGTCCATGCAGCGATAAAGTCTGTGACAAACTTTTCACGAGCGTCATCTTGTGCGTAGATTTCAGCATAAGAGCGCAGGATTGAGTTTGAGCCGAAGACTAGATCCACACGAGTTGCTGTGAATCCCACTGTGCCTGTGTTGCGATCACGCAAATTGTAAAGATTCTCGCCAGCCGGCTCCCAGATATATGTCATATCTGTGAGATTGACGAAGAAATCATTGGTGAGTGCGCCCACCTTGTGGGTGAATACTCCGTGCTTTGAGCCACCATGGTTTGTGCCAATAACGCGAAGGCCACCAAGGAGAACAGTCATTTCATGAGCTGTAAGGCCCATCAACTGCGCGCGATCAAGCATGAGCTCTTCTGCGGTAACTGCATAATCCTTCTTGAGCCAGTTACGGAAAGCATCGTGAGTTGGCTCAAGAACTGCAAATGATTCAACATCTGTCTGTTCTTGAGTTGCATCCCCGCGTCCTGGTACAAATGGAACTGTTGCACTTAGCCCAGCAGCCTTAACCGCTTTTTCGACGCCAACATTTCCAGCCAAGACGATCACATCGGCAAGGCTGGCACCTGTTGCTTGAGCGATTGGTTCAAGGGCAGCAAGAACGCGTGTAAGGCGTGCAGGTTCATTTCCTTCCCAATCTTTCTGTGGTGCAAGGCGAATGCGTGCACCGTTTGCTCCACCGCGCATATCTGAACCGCGATAAGTGCGAGCGCTATCCCACGCAGTTGCAACGAGATCTGCAACAGGAAGATCAAGGGCGGCAATCTTTGCCTTCACATCTGCAACGTCATAACTCTTATTTCCTGCAGGAATTGGATCCTGCCAGATCAACTCTTCAGCAGGAACATCTGGACCAAAGTAGCGAACCTTTGGACCCATATCGCGGTGAGTTAACTTAAACCACGCACGTGCGAAGACATCATCGAAGTATGCAGGGTTGGCGTAGAACTTCTCAGAAATTTCGCGATAGATCGGATCCATCTTCATCGCCATATCAGCATCGGTCATCATCGGGTTGTAACGAATTGATGGGTCTTCCACATCAACTGGCTTATCTTCCTCCTTGATGTTGATTGGCTCCCATTGGTGCGCACCTGCTGGAGACTTCTTGAGTTCCCACTCATAACCAAGTAGAAGGTGGAAGTAACCGTTATCCCATTGCGTTGGATGCGTTGTCCACGCACCTTCGATGCCGCTTGTGACGGTATCGCGACCAACTGATCGAGTGGCATGGTTCATCCATCCCAATCCTGCCTCTGAGATCTCGGCACCTTCAGGAGCAGGGCCAAGATTTGATGCCTTGCCATTTCCATGTGCCTTACCAACTGTATGTCCACCTGCAGTAAGTGCAACGGTCTCCTCGTCATTCATCGCCATGCGTGCAAAAGTTTCACGAACATGCGCCGCTGTACGAAGTGGATCTGGTTGACCGTTCACACCTTCTGGATTTACATAGATAAGTCCCATGTGAACTGCTGCAAGTGGATTTTCTAAAGTTGATGCATCATTAAGATCGGTATAGCGCTGTTCACTTGGTGCAAGGAATTCATTCTCTGATCCCCAATAAATATCTTGCTCAGGATGCCAAATATCTGGACGACCGAAGGCAAAGCCAAATGTCTTTAAGCCCATCGACTCGTATGCAATATTTCCAGCCAGAATCATCAAATCTGCCCAGCTAACTTTGTTTCCATACTTCTTCTTAATTGGCCACAAAAGTCTGCGTGCTTTATCAAGGTTAGCGTTATCTGGCCACGAGTTAAGTGGTGCAAATCTTTGGTTACCAGTTCCAGCTCCACCGCGACCATCTGCTGTGCGGTATGAACCTGCTGAGTGCCATGCCATACGAATCATCAAGCCGCCGTAATGTCCCCAGTCCGCTGGCCACCATGACTGGCTATCTGTCATCAGTGCATGCATATCTTTCTTCAGCGCATCTGTATCAAGTTTCTTGAGTTCTTCTGCATAGTCAAAGTCATCGCCTAGTGGATTTGTCTTTCGATCGTGCTGATGCAAAATGTCGAGGTTCAGCGCTTTAGGCCACCAGTGCGTATTGGTGTCACCAACCTGTGTAAGCGCCCCATGGGCTACTGGGCATTTTCCTGAATCTTGCATTGATGATCCTCCAACATTGGCTTGTGCGAACAGATTCTGAGTCTAACTAGGACAATCTAAATGTGCCATTTAAGGCCGCTATATAATCACCCCATGAGTGTTTCAGAAGGTGATCGTGAGAAACATTTCCCAGCCATAGAGAAAAAGTATGGCGAAAAGATGGCGTACTGGTTTGCCATCATGAAAAAGCTCGACGGGAAAAAGTACCCGGAACAGATTGCTCACCTGCGCGAAAATTATGGGTTCAGTCAGGCGCATGCAAACGCGCTCGTGATGTATTCACGAGGATCAAAATCAGCAAAGCGTCACGCCTCACCCGCCGACTATTTCAAAAGTATTGATGTCAAACAGGCAAAGAAGATACGAGAAATCATCAAAATAATCACTTCTAAGTATCCGGATTTGGAGCTGGTTGTCGCATGGAATCAGCCGATGCTAAAGAAGGGCACGGAGTACGTTTTCGGTGCATCTGTTTCAAAGAATCATATTTCTATTGCGCCGTGGGGAGATGTTCTTAAATCCTTTGCGCCGAAGTTTGAAGAATTAGAAGGTGTGAGAGTCACCAAGAAGACAATTGCAATCCCAAATGACTGGGTGGTCGATACCAAGTTAATTCAATCTATGATCGCCGCTCGACTTAAAGAGTTAAAGTAAGTTCATCGCCATTTTTAAACTGGGCTTGTGGTAATCCGCTAACGATGTGAACTAATTGTTCTCCCTGAACTTTCCAGGTCGTTGTGCCAGTTCGCTGTACCAGTGCTGTCAGTTCATCGATTCCTAGAAGTATCGTTCCATCAGGAGCATGCAGTAATACCTTGGCAGCGCTATCTGGGATCCACTTAAAGAACTTATTAAAGTGCGGGATTACTCTGATTCCATCAATGATTTCAAGCCCCTGAGTTGGAGGCTTCTTTGTAAATCGAAAGTTCGGGATATGGCTGCTCATCACCATTGCGCCAGCGCTGCATCCCGCCAGCGAACCACCTTCATGCCAATTCTTGAGAATTGCTTGCCACACAGGTGTATCGATGAGCGACTCTGAAAGATGATGAGGATCCCCACCTGACATATAGATAAGTGCACTACCCGCAATCATCTCTACGAACTCAGGATTGAATGCATCTTCTCTTGTATATATCGGCAAGAAAATCTGCTCTGCATCTAAACGCTCGGCTTGTGCAGCGCCCAACTCTTTCCAGAATTCAAGTCGCGCAGGACTTTCTTGACCAGCAGCGGTCGGAATCTGAATGTAACGCGGGCGGTGACCGTTAGCCTCGCCGTCTTTGATCAGTGATTTCTCAAACTCTGCCATTGCAGGCAGATACTCACCGGATCCGACG
>JBIJAL010000122.1:0-4555 GCA_044345775.1 Candidatus Planktophila sp. | reverse complement strand
CTAGAAGATCGCGAGCCAGACTCTGAGCTCGTGGATCTGCATCCGTTAAGGAGATATCAATTCCCGCAGATTTGAGCGCTAAGGCGATCGATGTCCCGATCAAACCAGCGCCAACTATGCGTACATGCGAGAGTTTCGGGGTCACTTGTGGGCCAGTTCTTACTGAGCGATATCTCTTCGCAGCGCACTCGCACCATGAAGGTAGATATGGGAAATTTCGTTGAGACCACGCTCAGTGTTGCAGTGAGCCATTACACGTAAGACTCGTGGAAGGGCTCCTGGGACATCGATTTCTACCGCACAGATGAGAGGGACAGATTCAAAACCTACCTCTCGAGCATATGCGGCTGGGAAAGCGGCGTTGAGATCAGGAGTCACGGTAAGGATGACTGAGATCATCTCCTGCGGAGTAAGTCCATTTTCTGAGAGCATCGCTAGCAGAAGCTCTTTGGTGGCAGATCCCATCGCTTCAGCGGTATTGGCTTCTAACTGTGTAGCACCGCGAATCGCTCGAACCTGGCTCATGGGATAAGGATAACCCCTAGCCGGCGATCGCGGCAGATCTCTTTATGCGTGTTTATCGATAAACATATAGATGGCTTAACATTTATTTTCAATCCCTCAACGCGATCTCAAAGGATCACTTACCCACGAAGGTCAGCCACCAAATATAGATAAATCACTATTTGCCCTCTGGATAACGCGTGATTTCAAGAGTAATTATCGATAAATATACTTGACTGACTCACTCGTCACAATTATCTATAAATCTATAGATCGTTTTATAAGTAGAGTATCTACAAATTACTTTATATCTAAAGCGTTTCGTAGATTTGCCAATTCACCGTCATTGAGATCTCGCCAACGCCCGGGCGGTGTATCCCCCAAACTGATGGGACCGAAGTGTGTGCGGATCAAGCGGATCAGTCGGAGATCCACGGCCTCCATCAAGCGACGGATGATGTGATATCGACCCTCATGGATGCTGACCTCGATCCATTGTGGTGAGAGGTGTTTGAATGAGAGCACACGACCCATTCCATCCTCTAGCTCAATCCCCTTCAATAAGATCTTATCGACCCCTGGCGGCAATAGTCCTTCAAACTCGATCAGATAGCTTTTGACCAAACCATAGGAAGGATGGGTAGCGCGGAATGTTAAATCTCCATCATTTGTGAGGAGAATCAGCCCCTCTGAATCCTTATCCAGGCGACCCACATGAAAGAGCCTCTCTTTTCGGAAGTCCAAGAAGTCAGACAACGATGGTCGACCTTCTGGGTCAAACATCGTAGACAGAACACCTTTTGGTTTATGAAGTACTAAATAAGACTTAGTCAATGTTGCAGTAATTGTCTCACCATCGACCTCGACTTTGACCTTTGCTGGGTCAAACTTGGCCCCAAGCTCTCTGATGATGTGGCCATCGACGCTTACTCGTCCATCCATGATGAGTTCGTCGGCACCTCGGCGGGATGTAACCCCGGCATCGGCAATGATTTTATTCAGGCGAAGTACGCTCATTTTTAGGCTATCCATTCTCGACAGTCTTGGAATTGCTGCGCTGAAAGGCGCGGGATGATTTTACCGCGAGCCAGGGTGGTTAAGCAAAGGCAGATTTACTCGGTCAGACTCTCTAGGATCTCGTCGAGACCGTCTAGATCTGGCAGATGGGGAGCCAGTGGCGCGAGGTCGTCCAGTGATTTCAGGCCTAAGCGCTCGAGGAAGTAGCTGGTCGTCTTATACAAGATCGCTCCAGTCTCATTCTCCACGCCGTACTCTTCGACAAGACCGCGGTTGACTAGGGTCTTCATGACGGCTTCCACATTAACCCCACGAATTGCCGAGACTCGAGCCCTTGATACGGGCTGGCGATAGGCGATAACGGCGAGGGTCTCAAGGGCTGCCTGAGTAAGGCGATTCTGTTGACCATCGAGGACAAACTTCTCGACTGCTTGAGCGCAATCTGGATGGCTGTAGAAGCGCCATCCCCCATTGATCGCCTTGAGGGTAAAGCCACGATCGTCATATGAGAGCGCTAGACGATGCAGAGACTCCACGACTACATCGACTGTGACCTCAAGGACGGTCGCTAAGGTGAGCTCAGTAACGGGCTCATCCACCACCATCAGGATCGCTTCGATCGATCTATCAACTTCTACATTAGACATTGTTACCCTCATCTGTCTCGTCCATGAGTACTACTGGAATATCGAACTCATCAGTGACCTCAACATCGCCGGATTCAGATCCAGTCCAGCTGATCTGGAGCTCACCGAGAGCGATCACCTGGTTAAACCTGAGGTTGCCTTGACGGTAAAGGTCGAGAAGGGCAAGGAATCGGGCTACGACGACCAGGGTCGACTCAGCGCCCATGCAGAGGCTCCGAAAACTCATGGTTTTGGAGAGGCGAAGAGCCTCAACAACGAGCCTAGATTGCTCGCTGACGCTCACTAGCGGCGTATGAAGGTGCTCAATGGCAACGGTCGGTGGGGTTTTGGGGGTCAGAACCCGATCAGCGATCGCAGCAAAACGTTCAGCGCCTACTCCGATCAGTACTTCAGGGAGAAGGGCTGCCAAGGCGGGGTCAAGTGCGACAACGCGAGGGAAGGATTTATCCGCGAATTCGATCATCTCTTGGAATGAGGAGGCGATCTCCTTAAAGGCTCTGTACTGCAAGAGGCGGGCAAAGAGGATATCGCGCGCCTCGAGAAGGGCGAGATCTTCCTCATCTTCGACCTCACCGCTTGGAAGAAGACGAGCAGCCTTGAGATCAAGCAGGGTCGCGGCCACGACAAGGAATTCAGTAGCCTGATCCAGCTGCCATCCCTCACCCGAAACCTCTAGGGCGCGGATATATGAGATGAATTCATCGGTAACAAGGCTGAGCGAGACTTCGGTGATATCGAGCTTGTGGCGGGAGATCAGCTGGAGCAATAGGTCAAAGGGGCCGTCAAAGTTTGAAAGGTGGACGTTAAAGCCGCTCTCGGGAGCAATCTGCTCAGCAGTCTCTACGGAAATATCCACGGGTGCACGATACTTCTTTTTCTCACACCTTACTTGCCGTTACACGCTCTTCACGCGTAGAGTCGCCTTGGAAGAAAGAGGTTTCTCGATTGAGCGCTATATCGACAAAAGATGATGATGTTGTTACCACCGCTAGCCTTACAGGGGCCAAGGTCGCACAATTTCCTATTCCTGCCCCTATAGAGGTTCATGGCAATGCCCGAATCATCTCTGTTTTCAATCAGAAAGGTGGCGTAGGTAAGACAACTACGACTATTAATCTCGGTGCGGCACTGGCAGAACTTGGTCGACGCGTTCTACTTGTGGACTTTGATCCACAAGGCGGTCTCTCACTTGGCCTAGGTGTGAACGCGCATGCACTTCCGTTAGAGAACACTGTCTATCACGCACTCATGGATCCAGCTGCTGATATTCAACAGATCGTTTTAAAGTCCTCCGTCGCCGGTCTTGATTTTCTTCCCGCAAGCCGCGACCTCGGCGCGGCTGAGTCTAAATTGCCATCAGAAATTGGTGGACAGCAGTTTCTCAAGCGCGCGCTAGCGAATCTCACCGATGAATACGATGTGATTCTTATTGACTGCCAACCTACAATGGGTCAATTGACAGTGAACGCACTCGTCGCTTCACACGAAGTCATTGTTCCCTTGCAGTGTGAATATTTCGCACTCCACGGTTTCATTGAACTCAGTGGAAATATCGAGAAGGTCAAGACGTTTCTGAATCCAGAATTGAGACTCATCGGAATCCTCGCAACAATGTATGACCGCAAAACACTTCATAACCGTGAAGTGTTAAGCGCTATTCTCGAGAAGTATCCCAACGATGTCTTCGACACGATTATTGCTAAAACAATTCGTTTCTCAGAAACAACAGTTGTCGGTGAGCCAATCACCAGTTATGCATCATCTTCAGGGGGCGCAGCGTCATACCGACGTCTTGCGCGTGAACTAATTGCACGAGGAGGAGCACGATGACACGTAGAGCCAGCTTGCCAGGAGCCGATGAGCTTTTTAAGCAGAATAGCCCAGCCTTAAGCGCGGTCCGTGAAGTTCCCAGTGAGGCAGCTACCTCCACGACTCCCCCAGCATCAAGCACTGTCTCTTCTCCGAAAGCAAAGAAGGGCGTTCGATCAATTCCTCGTCGTCGTGTTGTCAGTGTTGATAAATCTCCATCAGGCCGCGAACGTCATGATGAAAAAATCACTGTATATCTTTCACCAGATGAGCTCTTTGATCTCGATCAAGCACGTCTCTCACTTCGCGGTGACTTGGGGCTTGCAGTAGATCGTGGACGCATTGTTCGCGAATCAATTGCCGTAATCATCGCTGATCTAGAACAAAAAGGTGATCAGAGTATTCTTGCTCGTCGTCTCCGCGGCATTTAAGACTTATCTCGCGCGCGGATGCGCGCTTGCATAACTCTGACGTAACCGATCAATAGTTACCAACGTGTAGATCTGCGTAGTTGTTACTGATGAATGGCCGAGCAACTCCTGCACGACGCGAATATCTGCGCCTCCATCAAGTAAGTG
>JBIJAL010000128.1:0-4575 GCA_044345775.1 Candidatus Planktophila sp. | reverse complement strand
GGGGCTTGGTTAATCACCAGGCCCCTTTTGCTTTGCTGCAGGTGACTTATTTTTATGACATACTCTTGTCTACGGATGTTTGGTAGTAATTGGGACTTGGTTAATTGCCAAGTCCCTTTTGCTTTTTATATTCATTCTTATCCACAGTTGCAACGACTGAATATTTCCTAATGTTAAGAAAGTCGTAACTTCGCGCACGTGTTGGGGGCGTGTTGTAATTGGCAGCCTGGTCGTTTACCAAACATCCGGAGCGGGTTCAAATCCCGTCGTCTCCACCACAGTCTTAACTGTTTAAGCTCGACCTATTGGTAATGGTCAAAAGAGATAAATCAGTTTTGCGCGGGAGGGCCCTGAGAGATCGGGGCCCTTTCCAATTCTTCCGGCTTATAGAGCGACTCTTCTTAATTCCTAGAGTTTTAGTTCAGCGACGATTTCGTCGTCGATTTTTTCTCCAGTTTCAACGAACCCAAATCTTTTGTAGAAATCTCCAGCATTACCTTCGCCAGGGTGCCATGCTGTTAAAACTCGCTGCATGCCTAGTTCGCGGTAGCGTTCGATGACAGAGGTAAGTGCAAATGTGCCAACCCCAAAGCCTTGTTGAGATTTATCGACTAGTAAACGCCACAGCCAAGGATCTTTCTGCTGCTCAGTCTGATCAGCACACATGATAAATCCGGGAATCCTGGGACTTTGTATTGAGACAGAAACCTCCTTAAATCCGCATTGGATAGCCAAAGCCTTAACATATACCGTATGAAGTTGACCGCACATTTCAGTAACGTAAAATTGAATTCGATTTGGCTTGACGAGCATTTATTTGCAGATTTAGGTCTTGTGATCTGCGCACTTTATCTGTGCGGGCCACATTCAAAGTCAATCACTGTTTCCTCATTTGGAGTTGCTAACAGTTGGAGTGCTCGATGAAAAAACCCACATGGGAGCCAAGACCAGATAGTGGTACCGCACTCAGGAATTTTTTCGAAGTCTTAAGAACAAAATATCAGATTGAGGATTTGAATGAAATGCAAAAATGGTCTGTCGACCATTACGGACAATTTTGGTCTGAGGTATGGGATTTCTTTGGGGTCATTGGCGAAAAAGGGAGTCAACCCAGAACTTCGAGCAAATTACCTGCAATTAATTTTTTCCCCGAGGCAAAATTAAGCCATCTCGAAAATCTCCTATCGGGTGGGGGAGGAGTTTCTGTTGTTCAAGAATCGGATACCGAAAATCAGGGCAATAATCACAAACACCAAGAGTTAATAAATATGATTTCCGCATTAATTGGTAGATTTGAAGCTCACGGAATTGGCGAATCAGATCGCGTTGTTGCAATTCTCCCCGTTGGAATAGAAGTTTTGGTAACGACTTTGGCTGGATTTGGAGTTGGGGCGATAGTGGCTACGGCACCCCCAGAGTTTGGTGCACAAGCGATTCTGGCTCGTTTTACTCAACTCGAACCGAAAGTGTTGGTTTTTTCAAACTCTTATCCATGGCAAGGGAATCAGTTAGATCGTAGCCACATGGTGGCTCAAGTTGCTAAAGCACTACCTTCTCTAAAATTGATCATTGGGTTGAGTGCGAACACAGAATTACCAGAGGCTATCTTGTGGTCGGCTGCCGTTTCAGAGCCAAGACAGATACAATTTTCAAGGAGAACGTTCGATCATCCAGCTTATGTCCTGTTTACATCTGGGACTACGGGCTCGCCAAAAGGATTATTACATCGAAATGGTGGAGTATTACTTAAACATCTAGTGGAAATGAAATTGCATTGCGATATCAAAGCTGGAGATCGTGTTTGTTTTTATACGACAACCGGTTGGATGATGTGGAATTGGGAGCTATCCGTTCTTGCAACAGGAGCTGATTTAGTTTTGTTTGATGGCTCTCCCACATTTCCAGATTCTTTGCGATTGTTTCATTTTGCGAGAGAGCAGAAACTCACGCATATTGGTTTGTCTGCGCGGCTATTAGATCTGATTCGTGAACAGCACCCTGATTTGAAAGTTTTAGGATCCATACCTGATTTACGCGTAATTATGGTTACTGGCTCTCCACTCTCACAGAGAACAGCGCAGTGGTTAAGCGATCAATTTGGTGGGCAAGTTTTCATAGCTCCATTTTCAGGGGGAACAGATTTAGTCGGTTCATTCATGGGGCCTAATCCATTACTTCCATATTATGCGGGTCAAATGCAAGGTGCATTACTTGGGATGAATATCGATTGTTGGGATGATCGAGGAAAATCTTGTGAAGTAGATCAAGTGGGCGAACTAGTTTGTAAGAGTCCTTTCCCAACAGTTCCACTTGAAATTTGGGGGGATCAAAGCGGAAAACGATTCAGAGAGACATATTTTCATCGCTGGGAAAACACTTGGGTACATGGAGATCTAGTCTCAAGAACTGTCGAAGGCGGGTACGTAATACATGGCAGATCGGATTCAACTCTAAATGTAGGTGGAGTACGTATAGGGACTGGGGAAATTTATACTGCTCTAGATTCGCTGGCTCAGATCTCCGGCGCACTAGCCTTCACTCAACCCTGGAATGATAATGAGCGAATTGTTCTTTTAATTGTTGCGCCAGAGGTTCAAGACCGAGTTGGTTTCATTTCTGAAATTCGATCGAAGATCAGAAATGAATGCTCACCAAGACATGTGCCTGGTGAAGTTTTCTTCGTTTCTGATCTACCTAGAACTTTCAACGGGAAACTAGCTGAAGTTGCCGTAACAGATCTCGCGCATGAGCGAGAAATTAGAAATATAGATTCCCTTTCGAATCCTGAAGTATTAAGTGAAATCAAAAAGGCAATTTCTAAGTAATTGAAGTAAATTGAACTTAGCCAAAGAAGAGTCGCCCGGATGACCGAGTCCCTTTTGCTTCCTAAATTAGTTTTTATCAATAGTTACCACCGCTAAAGCACTTCCAAAATTGAGAAAGCCGTAACTTCGCTCACGTGTTGGGGGCCCTTTTCATTTCGGCGACCTGTAGGGCGACGCTGCTTTAATCTTTAAGCTGAATTAGAAGTTTGAACGCAGTGACTTGGTTAGAAGTGCCAGGATTGCCGTAACTGTAAGTATTGCGGCCAAAACTAGATACGTTGCGCTAACTCCATAACTCTCAACCGAAAGCCCTGCTAAGACCATGCCCAATGGTGGGGCAGCATAAAAAACTGCAGTCTGTACTCCAAAAACTCTTCCTTGTTGATCAGCCGGAACTCTCTGCTGAATAAGAGAGCTCACCAGGGGATTGAAGGGTCCCCAGGATAAACCTAGAAAGAATCCTGCAACGATGAGGATTGGCAACGGCGGCAGGAACGCCATTGGAAGAATGCTTACTGCGGTTCCTATCAGTGTTGTGCGCACAAGATTCCTACGCGATAGTCGAGCGCTTATCCAGCCATAACCAAAGGATCCGACAGCAGATCCAGCAGACAGAGCTGAGAGAACAATTCCAAGACTTGTAGGCTCACCTAAATCTTCAAAGTAGGTAGATAAGACAACTGTTTCGGTGGGTAGATAAACAGCAGCGATGATTAAAATCGAGATAGTTATAGTGCGAAGCAGTTTGTCATTCCAGAGAACCTGGAAGCCAACGTGAATACTTTTATTTGAAACTTCGCCCATTTCTTCAGCCAGATCACGGGCATCTTTTCCGAGATTGCCAACCCTTAAAAAAACGATAGTAAGTGCAGCAAAAATGAAGAGGCCGCCAGCAACCCAGAATGAATTGACCGCACCGACTGTTGAAATCAAGCCCGCTCCAACAGCGGGGCCAAAAATCCAAGAAACTCCCATGAACCCTTCATGGATTCCATTAAGTCGATCAAGTTTCAAATCTGATGCCTTTGCGACATCAGCCAATAACGTTTTACGCGCGGTGTAACCTGCGGGATCAAAAATTGCACCGATTATGGCGATAACTAATATTGTCGAGCTAGAAAGTCCTGATGTTAAAGCAACGATTGGAAATGCAAATACCGCAAGAGCTGAGAGTAAGTCAGCTCCGATGCTCACCGAACGACGACCAATGTGGTCTACGAGCCACCCTCCGATAGGGGAGATCAACAACCCAGGCAGAGCAGAAATAGCTGCGACCAATCCGGCAAAGGCCGGAGAGCCTGTCTCTTCAAGAATCAACCATGGAATCGTGATCATGACAATTGAATTGCCTAGACCAGAGGAAAAGTTGGACATCTGATGTAGTACGACCGGAAGTTTCCTTTTCATCAACCATCAACTCCCTATGCAATTGTTGCATTAATGCTACATAGCATATATGCTATTTCTATGAGTCGCAACCCTGAAGAGCCGGTCTATAACCGGATCGAAGAAGCACGTGTTGCCTTGGGGCTATCTAGGCAGGATCTTGCCGATAAGGCTGGCGTGCATTACCAAACCATCGGCTATTTGGAGCGTGAGGAGTACAGCCCCTCACTCGTTCTGGCCTTACGTATAGCTAAATCACTGAATCAAGAGGTATCAGAGCTGTTTTCACAAACCCCATTCAAGAAAGGAAAGTAAAGATGTCTCAAAAAAAGTTCTATTTCCTTTGGTTCTCACCAAGGGAACG
>JBIJAL010000016.1:0-14712 GCA_044345775.1 Candidatus Planktophila sp. | reverse complement strand
AGTAGCGATTCGCGTGAAAGAGCGCGACAAAGAGCAGAGTTAATGAGATGACAGCACCCGCCTCACGATCTCCAATCTTGACCTGGCCGAATGCACTGACGGGACTGCGAGCACTTGGCATTCCTCTCTTTATCTATCTCGCTCTTATTCAAGAGGCTGATGTTTGGGCGATTGTGGTTTTAGCGGTAGGTGGCGCTACTGATTACTTTGATGGAAAGTTAGCCAGAGCGCTCGGGCAAGAGTCCAAACTAGGCGAGATCATGGATCCAACGATTGACCGCCTTTATATCGTCTCTACTCTTATTGTCTTGGTGATGCGAGAAGCGATCCCGGTGTGGTTGGTAGTGGTTCTCGTTGCACGGGATGCACTTCTTGCTGTGGTCGCTGGCGCTCTAGCGCTGGCTAAGAGGCCTCCGCTGACAGTCACCTTCTTGGGAAAGGCGGCAACGTTCAATCTTCTCTATGCCTTCCCATTCCTTCTATTGGCGTTAAATGCTTCATGGATTGGAACCGCGGCATTTATCTTCGGGTGGGCTTTTGCCTTGTGGGGGGTTGCTCTCTACCTGGCTACGGGAGTTTCATACTTCCTCACTGCCATCAAAACTATTAGAGTGTGACGCTGCGCAGATAATTACCGGGGGAGAATTTCATGTCGTTGATTCCAGATTCACTTAAGTACACAAAAGAGCATGAATGGGTTTCTGAGAGTTCACCCACGGTCATTCGCATGGGGATTACTGACTTTGCGCAAGGAGCACTAGGCGACATTGTCTATGTGCAACTTCCAAAAGTTGGCGATGTTGTTGTCGCTGACAAAGTCTGCGGTGAAGTTGAATCGACAAAGAGTGTCTCAGAGATTTTCTCTCCAGTCAGTGGCACGGTCGTTGCCGTCAATGATGGATTGAATCAAACACCCGAGCTTCTCAATAGTGATCCGTATGGCCAGGGCTGGTTGGCTGAGATCGAAGTCACTGATACCCCTACCGCACTTCTCACAGCAGAGCAGTATGGCCAAATCACCGCGTAATTCTCCCTTGCTCAAGCGCTCCAACTCCGCTTGATTTATCTATCGAGTCAATCTAGTGTCAGCCTCCAGTTGATCTTTATATTGTGATCGAGGGGGTGGTCTTTGATGAATTCTCAGAACGAGAATGAGTTGACCACAACCCTCAGACTGGGTGGCAGCCCCTCCGAGGAGAAGACATCCCCACTTCTTTCGGAGTTTTTGGAGTCCGTCTCTGAATCTGAGCAAGAGACTGTTGATCAGATACTCAACGGGTCACCCGATAAAGCGATGTTGATCATTCACAGAGGACCTGCCAAGGGTTCGCGATATCTCATCACGACCGATGGCTGCACAGTCGGTCGCTCACATGAGAGCGAAGTATTTCTCGATGATGTGACGGTATCCCGAAAACATGCGGTTATCTCCTTTCTTTCGGAGGAGTCCCTCTTTGAAATCGTCGACTCCTCCAGTCTCAACGGAACGTATGTAAATTCAGTAAGTATTGATCGAAGCACGTTAACGAGTGGAGATCAGATCCAAGTGGGAAAGTTCCACCTGGTCTTCATCACAGGAAAATCTAGATTGATAGGGGAGAAATAGTGAGTGTTCCAGCCCGTGCCTATTTAAGTATCGGCGAAGTGTTATCCAAGTTGCGTGGTGATTTCCCGGATGTCACGATCTCCAAGATTCGTTTCCTTGAATCAGAAGGATTGATTGAGCCTCAACGGACTCCCTCTGGATATCGAAAGTTCACCAGCATTGATCTCGAGCGCCTTCGCTATGTATTGCTAGCCCAACGCGATCAGTACCTTCCGCTTCGCGTCATCAAGGAGAACCTCGATGCGATGGATCGTGGCTTGGAACCTGCATCATCGGTCGGAGGATCCGCAGCACCTCGACCAGCCTTAGGTCTTGCAACAGTAGATGGTGAACTCTCTGCTGCTAACTTTGCCCCCTTATCAGAGATGCGTCTTTCGCGCGAGGAGTTGATCAACGCATCTGGAGTGACCGATAGCGCCCTGACAGAGTTGGAAAGTTTTGGTCTTATCACAATTCGTGGTCGTCATTACGATGCTGACTCGCTATCAGTAGCGACGGCGGTCGCCCAGATGTCTGCTTTTGGAATCGAACCGCGTCACCTGCGTTCCTTTAAATCTGCAGCAGACCGTGAGATCGGGCTGATTGAACAAGTCATCACTCCGTTGCATCGCCAGAAAGGTAGCGATTCAAAGGCGAGAGCTGAGGAAGTGTCCAAGGAGATAGCTGCGCTCTCTATCAGACTTCATGCAGGCCTAGTCCGAGCAGGATTGAATCGTCCACGTTAGACTCACCTCATGAGCGATGAGAGCACTCCCTTTATTAGTATGGAAGTTGTGGGTGTTCGAATAGAGATGCCATCCAATCAGCCCATTGTGCTGCTGAAAGAAGTTGATGGAGATCGCTTTATTCCTATCTGGGTCGGTGCTACAGAGGCAACGTCTATCGCCTTTGCACAGCAAGGCATCAATCCGAGCCGCCCCTTAAGTCATGACCTTATGCGCGATATTTTGCAGACACTTGACGCCACATTGCTGGCAGTTCAGATCACTCATCTGCGAGACGGTGTCTTCTTTGCAACTCTTCAGATTCGCACGAGCGAGGATGCAGCCCTTGCCATCTCAGCCCGCCCCTCTGATGCGATCGCCCTGGCACTTCGTAGCGAGAGCAATATTCTCGCCTCTCGCGAACTAATCGAGCAGGTTGGAATTGAGATACCTGAACGGCTCATTCAAGAGATGGACGAGAAGGGGCAGCCTATCGATGCCGCCAACGCTGACCTTGATGCCTTCCGTGATTTCCTAGACCAGATCAATCCAGAGGATTTTGCCGGGTAAGTCTCACTCTTTACTTGAGGTTTGCATCGTGTCGGTCATTGAATACCCCTCGTAGCGGGCGTATATTCTCCATGTCCCCAAGAGAGAAGAGTCCCACGTGTCCTCCCCAGTCACGCCTGAGATCGGTTATCGCGGCGCCACCGCCTGTTCGGCCGCCGGAATTTCTTATCGCCAACTTGATTACTGGGCTCGCACCGGTTTAGTAGAACCTAGCATACGTAGCGCGACTGGATCTGGAACATCTCGCCTTTACGGTTTCAGAGATATCTTGGTTTTGAAAATTGTTAAGCGTCTATTGGACGCAGGGATTTCTCTGCAGAATATTCGATCAGCAGTGACACATCTACGCGGTCGTGGTGTTGTTGAACTCGAGAGCATCACCCTGATGAGTGATGGCGCATCTATCTATGAGTGTGCCAGCCCCGATGAGATTGTTGACTTACTTGCTGGCGGTCAAGGTGTTTTTGGAATTGCTGTCGGCAAGGTCTGGCATGAGGTCGAAGGGTCTTTGGCAAACCTTCAAGGAGAAGTTGATGGAAATACTATCGCTTCTAGTAGTGATGATGAACTCTCGCTGCGTCGCAAAGCAAAAGGCGCGTAAAGTAAACAAGTAGCCTAATATTTCCCCGTGAAGAGTCAGGGGAGTGGTGGCATGAGTTCATCTGGCTTTGAGGATCGTCATATTGGTCCTACCCATACTGATGAAATTGCGATGTTGCAGGCTCTTGGTTACAAGGACCTACCAACATTTATTGCAGACGTTGTCCCTTCAAATATTGCGATCTCGGGCGTTATTGAAGCTGCCATCGGGGCTGGCGTAAGTGAAGTTGACGTCATCGCAGAGCTTCGTGAAAGAGCCGATAAGAATAAGGTTCTCACGTCTTTAATTGGAACTGGGTATTACGGCACTCACCTTCCGGCGGTTATCAAGCGTAATGTCTTGGAGAATCCGGCCTGGTACACCGCTTACACGCCTTACCAGCCAGAAATTTCGCAAGGTCGCTTAGAAGCGCTCTTTGCATTTCAAACAATGATCTGTGAACTTTCAGGCCTAGATATCTCCAATGCTTCTATGCTCGATGAATCGACCGCTGCTGCAGAGGCGATGACACTTGCTCGCAGAGCATCGAAGTTGCCCGATGACGCAGTCTTTCTTATCGAAGAGCATCTTCACGCACACACCAAAGCAGTAATAGCAACGAGAGCAAAGCCACTGGGAATCACTATCGTTGAAGTTGATTCAGGACACATCGTCAGAGATGGCTACGACGGAGAGTTTTTCGCGGCAATTGTTCAATATCCAGATACAACCGGTGAAGTTCTTGATTACACAAAGTTTGCAGAGTACGCCCACTCGCGTGGAGCACTTGTTATCGCTGCAACAGATCTGCTGGCACTTACCCTTCTCACGCCACCAGGGGAGTGGGGCGCCGATATTGCTGTGGGTACGTCCCAGCGCTTCGGCGTTCCGATGGGATTCGGTGGGCCACATGCTGGCTTCTTGGCGGTTAAGTCAGGATTGGAACGCTCGATGCCGGGCAGACTTGTTGGTCAGAGTATTGATAACACCGGAAATCCAGCATTTCGTCTTGCGTTGCAAACTCGAGAACAGCACATTAGACGCGATAAGGCGACATCTAATATTTGTACTGCGCAGGCACTGCTTGCAAATATGAGCGCTTTTTATGCAATGTGGCATGGTCCTGAAGGTCTACAGAACATCGCTCTCAGAGTGCACCAGTTCGCCGATCGTTTGCGAATTGCTTCGGGCTCTTCCAATGACCATGTATTTGATACGGTAACCATCAGCGTTGCAAGCGCATCCGATGTTCACAAACGAGCAATCGATGCTGGCTTTAACTTCGCACATGTGTCAGATACCAGTGTTCGCATCTCCTTCGACGAAACCACGACAGAAGAAGTTTTCCAGAGCGTACTTCAGATTCTCAATGTCAAAGATGTTGCGACGCAACCACGCACAAATCAACTTCGTCGTACCTCAAAGTTCCTCACACATCCAGTCTTTAACACCAATCATTCGGAGACAGCAATGATGCGCTATCTCCGCAACTTGGCAGATCGCGACTTGGCACTTGATCGCACAATGATTCCGTTGGGTTCTTGCACAATGAAACTCAATTCGGCAACAGAGATGGAAGCTGTATCGTGGCCGGAGTTCGGAGGGTTACATCCGTTCACACCAGTTGATCAATCGCAAGGCTCCCGCCAGCTCATCAAGGAGCTTTCTGATTGGTTAGTTGCAATAACGGGTTATGACGCCGTTTCCTTGCAACCAAATGCTGGTAGTCAAGGAGAATTTGCGGGGCTACTGGCCATTCGCAACTATCACGATTCGCGCGGAGATCATGCTCGTACTGTCTGCCTGATTCCTTCGAGTGCGCATGGAACAAATGCTGCTAGCGCCGTCATGGCCGGCATGAAAGTAGTTGTTATTGAATGTGATGAACTTGGAAATGTCAGCGTTGATGATATAAAGGCAAAGATTGCCATTCACGGTGATGTTCTGGCAGCACTTATGATTACTTATCCAAGTACCCACGGTGTATTTGAATCTGCAGTCTCAGATATTTGTTCTCTTATCCACGATGCTGGTGGTCAGGTTTATGTTGATGGGGCCAACCTCAACGCGCTCGTCGGTGTTGCACAGCCGGGAAAATTTGGTGCAGACGTTTCCCACCTCAACCTTCACAAGACATTTGCTATTCCTCATGGTGGTGGGGGACCGGGTGTAGGACCTGTTATTGCGCGTGCGCATCTTGCGCCGTTTCTTCCCAATCATCCAATGGATCTTTTGGCTGGTCCAGAAACAGGGCCAGGTCCAGTTTCTGGAGCGCCATATGGATCAGCGAGTATTCTCCCAATCTCGTGGGCCTACATTCGCCTCCTTGGGGGAGCAGGGTTAACCCATGCCACGCATGTCGCCATTCTCTCCGCAAATTACATTGCTGCTCGACTATCGGATTCATATCCGATTCTTTATACGGGTGCCAATGGTCGAATCGCTCATGAGTGCATATTGGATATCCGACCTCTGACCGCGGCATGTGGTGTCAGCGTTGACGATATTGCCAAACGTTTAATGGATTACGGTTTCCATGCACCGACGATGTCTTTTCCTGTCGCGGGCACATTGATGATCGAACCAACTGAATCAGAAAATATCCATGAGATTCATCGTTTTATCGATGCAATGATTGCAATCCGTGCCGAAATTCAAGAAGTTGTTGATGGCAAAGTAGCCATTGAAGAGAGCGTTCTACGTTGGGCGCCGCACACCTCACGAGTGGCAACGAGCAATCAATGGCAGCGAAGTTACTCAAGAGAGAGCGCTGGCTATCCAGCGTCTCTAGATGGTTTTGTCACCGGTGAAATGATCGGGAGCAGAATGAAGTATTGGCCTCCCGTAGGCCGCATTGATGGCGCTCATGGAGATCGAAATCTGGTCTGTAGCTGCGCGCCAATATCCGATTACTCCTAGGCAGCAAGGGAGCCCTTTCCGGGGAGCGCAGTCATTGAGTTACTTTACATAATGTAACTTATCGGCGTTAGGTCTAAGCCTGCGAGTAAAGCCCCAGCGGGTTGTCTGGATCAGCGCCTCAATCACTATCGCTCTACTCATCTTCGAAACGCCATTAATTCTCTCTACAAAGGTAATCGGTACCTGTGTCGCACTCGCACCAGCTAAGTCAGATGCCAGAGCCATTTCGATTTGAAAACAATATCCCGTCGCACTCATCTGGTGAAGATTAAGTGCGTTAAGGAGTTCCCGACTATAGATTCTAAATCCTCCCGTGAGATCTGCCAGATCAATCCCTAAGGCCATCGATGCGTATCGCGTTCCTGATCGCGAGAGCAGCTGTCGACTTTTCGGCCAATTCACAACGCTGCCACCCTTAATCCAACGAGTTCCCAGGACAATCGAGAGACCAGAACGTGCGGCAGAGAGCATCGCTGGAAGATCTGCAACACGATGTGAACCGTCGGCATCCATTGTAACGATCTGATCGTATTGGGGTTGAGCCAAGATTTCGGTAAATCCCGCGCGGTAGGCATTTCCTAAGCCATCTTTATCAGGTCGCTTAAGTAAGCGCACCCATTCATAGTCCATCGCCTCAACGATATCTGCTGTTCCATCTGGTGAATTGTCATCGATGACAAGAACATCAAAGTCACATTCTTCGCTCTTACGAAAAGCAGAGAGAGCATCCAGGAGCTCTGGAATGGCTGATGCCTCGTTATATGTCGGTATCAAAATCGCGTACTTCATGATCTGCGAATTCTACGCACGAATGGCGGAATAAGACTCAGGATAAGTGTCAGTGGAGTTGCTGCCGCGCCTAAACGAGATGCAATCGTACGATTTGAAACTCCTTGTAGATCACCTTCCAATATGGCCCGCACGTCTTCATCAGTTTGGCTGAGTACATTTCCATTGATGTCAATGTGGGCCGAGATACCAATCGTTGAAATACTGACTATCTCCCGAGCATTCTCCATGGCACGTATGCGCGTGATCGCGAGTTGTTGAGCACTTTCTGATGTGCCTGCAAATGTCGCACTATTTGTTTGAATAACAAGGGCGTCTGATTTCGCTGCTGCATTTCTTACCAACGAGTCAGAGAGAAGTTCATAGCAAATTACAGAAGCGATATTCATAGAGTTGACATTATGAATATCAATACTCTTTCCGATCGAGAAATCCGAAACATTGTCAACATACGGGGAAATGATTCGTGCAATCCCTCGCAACGGAATGTACTCACCGAAGGGGGTGAGGTACTGCTTGGAATAGACCGAGACCACTTCCCCACTGACGTCATACATGATCGAGACATTCTCAAGCTGACCAGTATTTCGAGTCACAGCCCCTGCTATCAGAGGTGCTGAAAACTTCGCGGTCACGCTCTCGATTGCGCCTAACACATCCGGATTCACATATGGATCAACATCGATCGCATTCTCAGGCCAGATGATGAGTTCGGGTGGCTCTGAAATAAGATCCATCGTTGTTGAAACATGCAGATTAAAGACTGCCTTAGCCCGGTCGTTAAACCCAATGCCAACGGATGGAGTATTTCCCTGAACTCCCGCGTAGGAAATCTTTTCGGTCGGAGAATATGAATTCGACAGAAAAGTTGGTGTAAAAATGATGATAAGAACCGCCAGAACTTTCTTGAAGCTCAATGAAATGATCAGGTAAGAAATCACCAAAACCCATAGAGAGAGGAGACTTACTCCCCCGATGGAAACGATCGATAAGTACGGCGAATCTGCCTGTGAAAACGCGATGCGCATCCATGAGAATCCTGCGAATGGAAACCGAGCCCGAATCTCCTCTACGATCAAAAGCGCCGGAATAAACCAGAGAACATTTCCGGTAAATCGCCGCAAAGTGGCGAGCGGAAGATAGAAGAGTCCATGGAGTAGGGCTAGAAAGAAGAGTGGAAGGAGGCCAACATATTTTCCCGCCCAGATGAGAGTTATTCCCGCGCTGATGAAGGCGAAGAGAAACACTTGAAGATAGAGCTTCGGTGCACTACTTGACGATACTAACTTTCTTAAGAGGAGTGCATAGCCTAATGGTGCACCAAACCACCAACCTAGCGGTTCAAATGAGGAGGCGAAGGCAAGCGCCGCAATCAAGATCACCACTTCAGTGCAGAAATCAATCTATCAACACTTGCACCTAGGGAGTACTTCTCTTTTATTTCATAGATACGAGAGAGATCGCTGGGAGCGGCAGGTATAGCTAGTTCAATCTGAGGCAGTGGAACATTGCGTGCGCAGTTAACAACTGTTGGAGCAATAGATAAGTAATCCTCCCCCGCGACTATCTTTCGTGCAAGGGCCGAAGGAAGGCGGTCATCTGATTCACGAGCCGCGTGAATCGCTTCATCAATCGTGGCAAAGTGCGAGGCGATAAGTGCGGCTCCTTTCTCTCCAATGCCCTTAACTCCGGGGAGCCCATCTGATGCATCTCCACGAAATGTTGCAAAGAGCGCGTAACGATCACCTGGAATTGAGTACTTCTGTGAGATAAATGCAAGATCAACAAGATCATGTGCTGAAATTCCCTTGACAAGGTAGGCAACTTTTATATCTCGCTTGTCATCTACTAACTGAAAGAGATCGCGATCCCCAGTAACAATTCGCGTTGGACCAGGTTGGGTCTGGGCGTACGTTGCCATAACGTCATCGGCCTCAAAGTCATCTACTCCGACCATTGCGATTCCAAATTCATCGAGAAGGTCTAGAAGAATCGGAATCTGCGGCGTCAATGTGTCTGGCTCTGCCTCCTCTTCGCTCTCTTCATCTTCTAATCGGTTTGCCTTATAACCTGGGAAGAGCTCTACTCTCCATGATGGGCGCCAATCTCCATCGAGACAGACAACGAGTCGATTTGGATTATAGGTAGTTATCAGTCGAGCACTCATATCGAGAAAACCTCGAATTGCATTGACGGGAGTTCCGTCTGCAGCGGTCAGGGTGTCAGGCATCCCGTAATAAGCGCGGTACCACAATGATCCGCTATCTAAAAGCATAAGTGTCATAGATCCTCCAACATATAGGAAATTACGCCTCGATCCAAACGAGCGATACCTTCACGGCAGACTTTACGCAGAGTCGGACTTGCTCCAGCGATCTGTGTCAGTAGATCAATAATCTGCTTGATCGAGCGGACAAAGTCTCCGACGCCCATATCACTGCCTTTTAGTACGCTCTGCAATGAATTTCCTTGAGCCCATTTATAGGAGATAAATGCGAAGCCAAAATCAGGTTCACGTTGGGTCTTTACCCCGAAACGTTCTTCAATCTTTTCTAGTTCACTCCAGATGGAAACAATTGAAACCAGGGCTTGGGCCACATTGTTATGCGGCATTTTAGGGGCGTAATTCTCGATGGTGCGCGATTGAAATATCACAGCAGAAGCGACGGCAACTAACTCTTGCGCCGAAAGTTCATCAAGGACGCCTCTTCGTATTGCCTCGGTAAGGAGAAGATCGGACTCAGCGTAAATCTTCGCAAGAATCTTTCCTTGTTCTAGCGTCTTTTCGCCCTCGATATAATTTAGATGTGTAAGGACATCACAGATTCGATCGAATGTTTTGGCTATCACATGGGTTCTATTTTCAACCCTGGAACGTAAGCCCTCGGATTCTCGTCGTACACGTTCGGCTCGTTCAGCGATTCTTGCGTGAGACTCGCGGTCATTACATGAATGACATGGATGAGAACGCAGCCCTTTCCTCAACCCTTCCATCTCAGATTCTAGGAAACGACGCTGCTTCTGATCTATTGTTCTCCTTGCATCTCTCTTTGAAAGAAGACGTTCAATCTCCTTAATATCACTTCTCATTCGGGCATATTCAGAAAAATCTCCTAAGTGACAATGTACGTCCTGCATTAATTCCTGGACTGCGAAATCATTCTTCCTTATCTGCTTAACAAGCCCAACAACAGCCCTATCGGCTTGGAATTGTGCAAATGATGATTCAAGGCTCCCACGCGCACGTTCACGACCAAAGCGATTAATCAAATTGATCGCCATGTTATACGTGGGTGCAAAGGAAGAACGAAGAGGATAGGTTCGCGTCGACGCTAGGCCGGCGACCATCGCGCTATCAATTGTTGGTGACCACTGGACTATTGCATTTCCCTCAATATCTATGCCTCGCCTGCCCGCGCGACCCGTCAATTGTGTGTACTCCCCCGGAGTTATCGGAACATGTGCTTCGCCGTTCCACTTTGTTAACTTCTCTAAGATCACAGTCTTTGCTGGCATATTGATACCGAGCGCTAGTGTTTCAGTTGCGAAGACAGCCTTGACGAGTCCGCGTTTAAATAGATCCTCAACGGTCTCTTTGAAACTAGGCAGGAGACCAGCGTGATGTGCTGCAATCCCCCGCTCCAGAGCCTCTAGCCACTGGTTATATCCGAGGACATCTAAATCTTCCGGCGCAAGATGTGCATTTAATCGCGATGCGGTCAAAAGAATCTCTTCTCGCTCACTGGTATTTGTTAATCGTAGCCCTGAATGAAGACATTGATTAACTGCTGCATCGCAGGCAGCGCGAGAGAAGATGAATGTAATTGCTGGCAGAAGACCCTGACTATCTAGAGTTTGAATAATCTCAGGTCGTGAAAGCTTATTTTCGCTCTCATTAAAATTCTCCCTGCGGTGTCTGGGCATCTTAATTTTGCGCATGGACTCTCGTTCCAGAGCCAACAGCTCAGGATTGATTTTTCCGGTCTCCTTGAACAGGTCAACGAGACGATTTCCAATGAGAACGTGTTGATATAAAGGAATTGGTCTGATTTCAGAGACGATTACATCGGTTTTGCCTCGAACAGTACCAAGCCACTCTCCGAATTCCTCAGCATTAGATACGGTAGCTGAAAGTGAAATGACCTGCACCGACTCCATGAGGTGTATCAGAACTTCTTCCCACACGGCGCCGCGAAACTTATCGGCGAGATAATGAACCTCATCCATCACGACCGATTGCAAGTTCGTAAGTGAAGACGAGTTCGCATAAAGCATGTTTCGTAGCACTTCTGTGGTCATCACAAGGATAGGCGCTTCTGAATTGATATTTGTATCTCCCGTAAGAAGACCAACGTTATCTTCACCGAACTTGACTACAAATTCCGTGAATTTCTGATTTGAAAGCGCCTTTATCGGAGTCGTATAGAAGCACTTCTTTCCTTTGCGTAGAGCTAAATACGCAGCGAACTCTCCTACGACGGTCTTTCCGGCTCCTGTTGGTGCTGCCACCAGCAATCCATTACCTTCTTCGACGCAGTGTAATGATTTGATTTGAAAATCATCCAGCGGAAAATCAAATGACTCTGAGAATTCGAGTGTTATCGGATGCATAAATCGAGTTCTAGATGCAGCCATCCGTTCTGCAGGCGTACTCATGACTGCTCATGAAAATTACTGCTGTGAAAGTTCGGCACGGAGCGCCTTCTTTGCTCGGCGACGATCATTGGCGATTGCAATCAGACCGGCAAGGAAGTAGAGACCGATGAGCGGAACTGCTAGAGATATCATCGAGAGAGGATCTGGACTGGGTGAAAATCCGGCAACAAATACTGTGATCCCAAAGACCCAAAATCGCCAGGGGCGGAGAATTCCACGTCCACTCAATGCACCACCAAGGTTGAGGGCGAGCAAGAAGACCGGTAGTTCAAATCCCAAGCCAAAGAAAAACATCGTACGCGTAACAAAATCCAAGTAATCATCGAAACGCACGAGGTTATTGAGTGCATCGGGAGTAAAGCCGAAGAGTACCTTTATCGCCATGGGAAGAATCGTGTAACCGAAATATGCGCCGAAAGAGAAAAATGGAGTGGCCGCGATAATGAAGAGAATGGAATTTCGCTTCTCTTTCCTGTGCAGCGCTGGTGCAATGAAGGCCCACAATTGATAGAGCCAGACGGGTGCGGCAAGAAGAATGCCTGTCAGTATCGAAATCTTTACTTGCAGATTGAGTGGGCCCAAAACACCGCTAATGTAAAGAGCGCCGCAACTATCAGATCCAGATTCACGGGCTAGAGCGAGATCACAGACAGGGCTCGCTAAATTTGTGATGATATCGGTATAGAAATACCACCCGACTCCTGAGAATAATACGATCGCAAGGGCGCTGCGAACAACGCGCTTTCGAAACTCACGCAGATGTTCAAGAAGCGGCATGCGACCAGCAGATGCGGTCGACATAGATTCTAGGCCGAGGTAGGACCTTCTTGGTCTGTCTTCTTCTCATCCTTCTTATCGCTCATTTCAGATTTGAAGATACGAAGAGACTGTCCAAGTGAACGCGCAGAGTCAGGAAGTCTCTTTGCTCCGAAGAGCAGAATAAGAACCACGAGTACGAGCAAGATGTGGCTTGGCTGGGTCAGATTCACTAGATCTCCTTCTTTAACGTAATGTTGGTGCTAACGGTATCGCACCCTCTTCATAAAGAGCCAGCGTAGATTCGACCGATTGGACAATAATCCTGCGAATCTCGACAGGTGAAACTATAAGCAAATCTCCGCACGAGCTAAGCGCGGTACGGGTGAGCCAGTCTACAGAGTATGCCGTGAGTGAAAGTGGCTCCCCTATAGTGACCTCGTTTGGAGAAAGTCCTAGCGATTCTGCAGTAGAACGATCACCCCGCGTAATCCTGGCTTTCGTTACGAGTGGCGTGGTGGAGATCTCCTTGGAAGTGGCAGTGACTCTAGGCAGCAAATCAGGTGAGGCCGTCTTCACGCGGTCGAGACGAAATGTTCTCGTCGCTCCCGCAAGTTCGCAGAACGCTTCAACGTACTCAAATGACCCTTCTACAAAGAAACCAAATGGCGAAATAACTCTCTCTTTCACTTCATCACTCTGTGGCGAGAAATACGCGATCAATACATTGGCTCTCTCAGCGATTGCACGTTCTATGACTGCTCGTGCCTGAGATTGCGCCGCCTCAGTGATCGTAATCTGCGAACCAATCACAGAACGGACTCGCTGCGAGAGTTGCTTAATTCGATCTGTCACCTCAGCCGGCAAATCTCCTAAACCGTTAAGTAAGAGGTCAAGACCAAGTGCGAGAGCGACCATCTCGGAGCTACCCAGCGCTCTCACTTTTGCGAGAGGATCTGCATTGCGAATCGTGACGTAGCCAGAATCAAACTCTAGGTCGATGAGTTCTAACGGTGTGTATCCAGGCAAACCACACATCCACAACGTGTTGAGATCATCAAGGATCACTTCCTCCGTTACTCCAAATTGCTGTGCGAGATCACCAAGTGCTATTCCTTGATGAGTCAAAAGAAATGGGACGAGATCGAGAAGACGTGCAGTCTGTTCGATGGGGGTCGACGTTTTCTTAACCATGGACACTCTTTACTTCTTGAAGGGCACAAATCGTCGCTTGCCTTAAAGAAACCGGTTCCAAGACCACGACATCATCTCGATGCCAAAGAATGAGTGAAAGAATCCAAGAATTCGAGAAGATAGGAACCTGAACGGTGTCCCATTCCTCACCGCTCACAATTGATTGAGCCTTGGCGCGAAACTGAGTACCTCTGTTCTTGCGGAGCAATAGTGTTGCTATTGATTGTTCTTCAGATGAGTCTTCTTGTAGTGATATTGGTGTAGCAAAGGCTTCGCTTTTCTTCCCGACGGTCACATCACCGGCGATTCGATCTAAACGAAAAGTGCGCTGTTCGCCTTTGCTCACGTCAAAAGCGATGAGAAACCATGACCCTGCTCTTCCTCTCAGAGCGTATGGGTGGAGTTCACGAGTGCTTACCGATAAATCTGCCGAGATATAGTTAAAGGTAATGACCGCCCGCCGAATAATTGCATCGGTGACCGCTGTAAAGCGAGAGTTAGTAGCACCAATCCGAGGAGTGAGGGAGATCGATTCGAGATCCGCATCTATACCTATCGACTCTAGCTTCACCAACGCCGATGTAGAGACTTCTTCCAGCGCTGCCCCCGACCACGATGAAGCGGCGAGTGATAACAGCGCGATATCTCGTCCGTCGAGGGTTCCAAGATCGAGTTCATATGAGGATGGGGAGATTCTGTACCCCGCTTCATCTTCAAAGAGAGGATCAAAGCTGCCTAACTCAATCGAGATACCCAACCCTCGCAGATCATCCTTATCTCGTTCAAACATTCGCTCCATAGCTTCGGCCGAACCGTCGTATCCATCAACGGTTCTAAAAATTTCAGATTTAGTCAGATAACGTTGAGTTGCTAGGAGCGCTATCGTGAGATTAACCAGACGCTCACTCTTCCGCGACACCGTAGGCACCCTTTGCTGG
>JBIJAL010000078.1:0-4685 GCA_044345775.1 Candidatus Planktophila sp. | reverse complement strand
ATACGCCTGATCGATCAAAGCAAGTGATTGCTGAATATCGATGATGTAGATGCCATTGCGCTCTGTGAAAATAAAACGCTTCATCTTTGGGTTCCATCGACGTGTCTGATGTCCAAAATGGACTCCACTGTCGAGGAGTTCACGCATTGTTACTCCTGCCATGACGGCACTCCTTTTTAGATTTACGTGCGCGCGCAAAAGCACTCGCAGAAAATCTGCTCGGTTTATGACTTAACGCTTTGCTAAGTCCGTCGCGTTCGCAACGCCGACCATCGTGCTAATCAAGAATTAACTCAATGGACCGAAATGGCTGACCTTCCCCGCAAGCGGTTCAGGACAAGAACGCTGAGATGTCACAGACCTTGCGATCTGTGCAGGGACGAGTCTAGCCGTAGGTGCGCCGGCCTTCAAAATTGCCTTACATACCCCAATAATTTCCTCAAGGAGAGGGAATCGGAAGTGGATTATCACTGCGAACGGACAAAAGCGACCCTCACCTGCCCCTTGAAATTCGGGTTAGTGAAGGTCAGAACAAATTTAAAGATTCCACTTCTAGGGACACCAAATTCATTTATCTGAGTACGAGAAGACATTTGATATTGCTGTATTAATCGCTCTTCGCCTTGTGAGACTTCAAAGACTTCTACTATTCCCGCAGACCCCATGATCGGATCTGGGTTATCGGTAATTTCTTGAATAATCCAGCCAGATTCGAGGGCAAATGTGTATTCGAGTTGAGCGCTTCTTGGATCGGAAGCATCGACATTGCGGTAACCAGCTTGTGGAAGAGGGAGAACATCGCCACCAGTTGATTCTTGGGTAAAAGAGAGCGAGTTTGAAGAATTAGTTGTGTTCACTGGTGAAGACGAATCTGTAGCTCTCCATCCAAAGAAAGCGCCGACAATGACCGCCGAGACTACAACGGCAACAATTGCAATCATGCGCAAGCGTGCGTATTGCACCTTGGCAAAGATTAGGTCTGCCAGAGCGTCATCTGGAACTATGTTCATGCCTAATCGTTTGTACTCACGACGAATAAGTGGATCTAAGTTTTTCACTCCCGCACCTCACTTTCATTCTCAAGCATATGAATTTCCTTATGCTCCAAAGCTATTCTTTCCTCACGGACAATCTCGGGTAAGATCACAGCTTTTTCTGCCACGGTGGCTTTACCTCTAGCCAAGTGGGAGGCAGCAGTTCCTGTCGGAATCTTTAAAACTCTCGATAACTCTTTGAGCGTATATCCATATTCGTAGTGAAGGAGCATGACCGCTCGTTGCATCGGAGTAAGAGACTTCAAAGCTTGCTGGATCATCATGCTCTCAAGAACAGATTCATACTCCTGGCCCATATAGGCAAGCGAAAGAGCCTCAGTGAGTTCAACTTCACTCTCTCTGCTTTTGCGATTCCACTTGCGACGCATATCAGCATGCTTGCTGATCATGACGCGAGTTGTGTAGGCCTCTAGATTTTCATGATCTTTAATTTTCTCCCAGCGCCTGAAGACATCGGTTAGTGCCTCTTGCAAAACATCTTCGGCGATTTGAGTATCGATACAGATTCCTCGCGCAGTGGCAATTAACATCACTTGGCGATCTTCAAGCCATGCAGCGAATTCTTCTTTACTGGATTTACTCATCCGCTGGGCAGGCGATTCTCACCTCTGAAGGCTACCCGAGTACCTAGTTCAAATGAAGTGCTTTCTTTTTAGCCCGGCAGGTTTTAAGTCATGACTTTACCTCGCCACTCCGACGGTTTTTGGATGAAGCCCTCTTCTGCATCCATGCCCGCCATATTCCAGCGAAGAAAGCTCCTATAGTTCGAAGCGCTGGATCAATCGCGAGCTTATAAATGACGCCTAATTTGAGGAAGATATTCAACATTTTACTGAGCACTCTTGGAATCATGATGATGAACTGAACCGAGACCCGAATTACCCCAGAAATAAGGGTAATGCATAGCTTGAAATAGGCATTGATAATGCTGATTGTTCTCTCTGTCGACATACCTTGTACACCCTGAATAAGCCGGATTTTTGTGCACTTTTTTAACGTCAAAAAAGTGCACAAATTTTTTGCCATATATCGGTGATATCTATAGAGCTTCCCACTCTCTTATCGAAAGGAATTACCTATGGCCTGTTCCCATGGCAGAGAACCAAATAACTGTCTACTTTGCTCACAAAATGAGACCCTTAAGGTTACTGCGAGAGCCGCTGCAGAGCAATCGGCCTTCTTCAATGAACAACGTAATAAGGAAAATCTTCGCGATAATGCCGAGTCTGTGAAGGCTTCGATGCGCCACGATTTTCTCTTGTTGGTGAGAGAAGGTAAAAATAAGACCATTAATCTTGGCCATGGTGAAGTTAAGCTAGACACCGCAGATATCGAATTATATTGGGCCGAATATAGGGAATCTCAATTTTCAAGAATTGAGCAGAACCGAAACGATTTAAGCCTTGAGCTATCTCAGAACATTCATGAGCTGAACAGCGTCGTAAAATTGGCAGATAAAACAATGCTCGCTCCGAACATTGGAATAGCAGCTGTAGCTGGCATCGTAGGGCTTGCTTCAATTGCGACCTCCTCCTCGGGTGGCACTTTTGGTGCAGCAATTTTTTATGCCATAGTGGCTTTTGTCGGCATGCTTGGATTCGTACTGATTAAGAAAGGAATACCCCAAGGCAAAGATGAGTGGATTCCACCTGTACTTAGGGCTATACCTGCAGCAGCACTTGCCTTCTCATTGGGCTTGATCTCTGTAGTAGGAGTGCTCTTAGGAATCGGAATTATTTATCTTGGAAGAACTATTCGCGCAAAAGCACTTCAGAAGAATCCGCGAGTCATTGCAAGCAAAAATCAAGTTATAGTGTCTCGACAAGAGCTAGCAGCTCTTCCTAGCCAAGAGCTCTTGACCGCAATTCGTAGATTGAATTAATCTACGCTCTCGGATGAGCCTGCTTAAAGGCTTTTTGAAGCCTTTCGGTCGATACATGGGTGTAGATCTGTGTTGTTGCCAATGAAGCATGGCCCAAGATTTCTTGCACGGTACGTAGGTCTGCTCCCCCCTCTAATAGGTGAGTTGCCGCCGAATGGCGCAGCGCATGTGGCCCCATTCGCTCAACCCCTTCAAGAGCCGATAACGCTTCGTAAACAATGGTGCGCACAGTTCGTTGATCAATTCTCTTTCCACGTGCTCCAAGAAAAATCGCTGTTCCTGATTTATCTGTGGCCACTAGTGATCGCCCACTCTTGATCCAGGCTTCCAGTGCCTTCATAGCCGGATTTCCCAACGGGATTGTCCGCTCTTTGTTTCCCTTACCTAATACACGAATCGTATTTCGCGAATAATCAACGTCATCAAAATCAAGACCGCAGAGCTCTGAAACACGAGCACCCGTTGCATAGAGCACTTCCAGTATGGCTAAATCTCGGGCTGCAAGCGGCCCCTCTTCCTCGCCCACTCGAGTTTCCAGCGCATCCATCGCAAGGGATGCATCCGCGATTGTAAGCACGTCAGGCAGAGTGCGATGACCCTTAGGTGTTGCCAGTGACATTCCTACATCGCTAGCAAGGAAACCTTTCTTATGTGCCCACTTAGTAAAGATTCGAATTGAGACCGCTCTGCGCGAAAGCGTTGTTCGCGCACCACCTTTTACCTGTTGCTTTGCCAGCCACGAACGGATGTGGGCCAAGGTGAGGTCAGATACTGAAGAAACTTTGAGGGTATCTAGATGTTCAATCAAACTATCGAGATCACCGAGGTAGGCGCGGATGGTGTGTACCGAAAGGCTGCGTTCGCGCTCAATGTGAAAAGCAAAGTCATGACGGATCTTCTCAAAGTCATGACTCATAGAGAAAGGCTACTCGGGTTTACGTCCCTGTCGCAGTAGGCCAAAGGTGAGTGCATCTTCTAGCGCCATGGCAGATGCGGCGATCACGTTTTCGTGGACGCCGACGGTGCTCCACTCGCCTTTGCCATCTGAAGTTTCAACCAATACGCGAGTGATCGCACCGGTACCAAGCCGTCCTTCAAGAATGCGCACTTTGTAATCAGTAAGTTCGAGGACGGCAAGTTCTGGATATAAAGTGTTGAGCCCATCGCGCAATGCGCGGTCGAAGGCATTAACGGGTCCGTTTCCAGCGCCACTGCAGGTGATCTCTTTACCTTGCGCGGTAACTGTGACTTCTGCTTTGGTAACAATTGAACCTTCGCTGCGCTCTGTTGTTGTAAGCCAGTGATCGATTGTGAAAAATGCCGGACGCTTTCCATTGAGCTCTTCAAGAAGTAACAACTCAAATGAGGCATCCGCTGCCTCGAAGGTGAAGCCGCGAGATTCCATCTCTTTCACTCGGTCAATAACTCGGCCAATGAGTTCACGGTCTCCCCCAAGGTCAACACCGAGTTCTTGGGACTTTAACTCAATCGATGCGCGCCCGGCCATCTCAGAGACCAACATGCGCATGTCGTTTCCAACAGATGCTGGATCTTCGTGTTGGTAAAGATTTGAATCAACCTTGATTGCAGATGCATGTAGCCCCGCCTTATGAGCAAAGGCGGATACACCCACATATGGCTGGCGGGCAGATGGTGAAACATTGGTGACTTCAGCGACTGCATGTGAGATGCGGAAAGCTTCGCGGAGTGCGTTCTCAGGCAATACTGGCTTATCTTTCTTGAGTTCT
>JBIJAL010000077.1:0-4728 GCA_044345775.1 Candidatus Planktophila sp. | reverse complement strand
CTCTTGCTGTCGTTGAAGTGTGGGGCCAACGCGGCAATGAATTGGGCTTTATTCATCAAAATCCCCTTAGTTTTACGCTTAAAAATTAAGCATTTGCTTAACCTGTGTAAAACTTAAACTAGGTATAGGGGTGAGGCCGTTATTGGTGTGGGCGTGTCGCACATTAATATTTCTAAGAAATACCACTTTTTATGCGTAAAAAACTCTCATTCTTCTCTTGAGAGTTTTTGCGATCACCATCACCCTGAGCGAAGAACCCTTATTTCACGCTCGTTTTTCTTTGAATTTAGCGAATAGGAAGCGTTGCAGGCTTATGTGATGGACGTTTTCCTTCGAAAGTATCAATGGAATCAGTCTGTTTCAAGGTTAATCCGATGTCATCGAGACCTTCCATCAAGCGCCAACGCGTGTAATCATCGATGGTAAATGTAAGAGTGATCGAGTTATAGGTAACAGTTCTACTATCGAGATCTACCGTGATTGATGTCGTTGGGTCAGCCTCGATCGCTGCCCACATGGTCTCAACATCTGCCTGCGCCACAATCACTGTCAGAAGACCGCCCTTGAGCGAATTTCCTCGGAAAATATCGGCAAATCTGGATGAGATGACCACTTTAAATCCATAGTTCTGCAAGGCCCACACTGCATGCTCTCGCGATGAGCCAGTTCCGAAGTCAGCACCAGCAACAAGCACCGTGCCATCTTTGAATTCTGGCTTATTAAGGACGAAATCTGGATCGTTACGCCATGCGGCAAAGAGGCCATCTTCGAATCCGCTGCGAGTAACTCGTTTGAGATAGACGGCAGGAATAATCTGATCGGTATCAACATTGCTACGGCGTAGCGGAACTCCAGTGCCTGTGTGTTTAATAAATTTTTCCATGAGTGTATCTCCTTACAAATCCGCTGGTGATGAAAGTGTTCCGCGGAGTGCGGTCGCTGCTGCAACAAGTGGGCTCACTAAGTGAGTACGCCCACCCTTGCCCTGTCGTCCTTCAAAGTTTCGATTTGATGTTGAGGCAGATCGTTCGCCCACTGCTAATTGATCTGGGTTCATGCCAAGACACATGGAACATCCAGCGTTACGCCATTCAGCTCCTGCATCGATAAAGACCTTATCCAAACCTTCGGCCTCTGCCTCTAAACGCACGCGGGCAGATCCTGGAACTACCAACATACGAAGCGTTGATGCGATCTTCTTGCCCTTCACGATTTGCGCAGCGCTACGTAGATCTTCGATACGACCGTTTGTACAAGAGCCCAAGAAAACAGTGTCAATCACTATCTCTTTAAGGGGTGTGCCAGCGGTTAATCCCATGTATTCGAGTGCGCGCTCGGCCGATGTCCGCTCATTTGTGTCAGCGTAATCAGCAGGATTAGGAACCTTCGCATTCAGTGGCAAGCCTTGACCTGGGTTTGTTCCCCATGTAACAAATGGCTCTAACTCATCTGCGTTGAGGTCAACTTCGACATCAAATGTTGCATCGCTATCTGTATAGAGACTCTTCCAGTACGCAACCGCTTCATCCCAATTCTCTGGGGCATGCGGCTTTCCCTTAATGTATTCAAATGTAGTTTCATCCGGTGCGATCAGACCAGCGCGAGCACCTGCTTCAATTGACATGTTGCAGACAGTCATTCGACTTTCCATCGATAGCGCCCGAATTGCACTGCCACGGTATTCGATGATGTATCCCTGTCCCCCGCCAGTACCGATCTTGGCGATGATTGCAAGGATAATGTCTTTTGATGTCACACCAGGCTTGAGGGTTCCTTCTACGTTAATCGCCATTGTCTTTGGGCGACTTGATGGCAAGGTTTGGGTTGCAAGTACATGTTCAACTTCAGAGGTACCGATACCAAATGCAATAGCGCCAAATGCTCCGTGGGTTGATGTATGTGAATCGCCACAGACGATAGTCATACCTGGCTGAGTGATTCCCAGTTGTGGCCCAACGACGTGAACGACTCCTTGATCAATATCTCCGAGAGAGTGAAGGCGAATACCAAATTCTTTACAGTTGGCACGAAGCGTATCTACCTGCAACTTAGAGACAGGATCAGCGATCGGCTTGAGGATATCGAGCGTTGGAACATTGTGATCTTCAGTTGCAATTGTTAAATCAGCTCGACGCACTGGACGATTAGCAAGGCGTAGACCATCGAATGCTTGAGGGCTAGTGACTTCATGGATTAAGTGGAGATCGATATAGAGAAGATCGGGCTCACCATCGGCCTGGCGAACAACATGTTCGGCCCAAATCTTTTCTGCAAGAGTTTTGCCCATCGTTATCCCTCTACTCGCTCTAGATATGTACATCTCAACTGGTGGGATGCTAATATCACTAGGTGGATAGAAAGAATAGCGGAGTCGGCGTACTAGATAAAGCCGTAACAATTTTAGGTACTCTGGAATCAGGCCCGCACTCATTAGCCGAACTTGTTGCAGCCACTGGGATTGCTCGTCCGACCGCTCACCGTCTCGCGGTCGCACTCGAATTCCACCGCCTGGTCACTCGCGATCTCTCAGGACGATTCATCTTGGGACAACGCTCCGGAGAACTCGCTGGCGCGGCCGGTGAAGATCGCCTTTTGGCAGCTGCTGGTCCCGCACTCGCGGCTCTTCGCGATGCCACTGGTGAATCTGCCCAGCTCTATCGCCGCCAAGGAGATATTCGCATCTGTGTTGCTGTCGCTGAACGCTTATCAGGTCTTCGTGACTCTGTCCCAGTCGGTGCATCTCTGACAATGACTGCCGGCTCTGCCGCACAAATTCTCCTTGCATGGGAAGACTCTGAAAAGATTCATCGCGGGCTAAAGAATGCACGATTTACCGCTGCGCACTTAGCAGCAGATCGCCGTCGCGGATGGGCGCAATCTGTTGGTGAGCGCGAAGCGGGAGTTGCCTCAGTTTCTGCTCCAGTACGTGGTCCGAATGGAAAGGTAATTGCAGCAGTATCAATTAGCGGTCCCATTGAAAGACTTGGCCGCCAACCTGGACGCCTTCATGCAGCATCAATTGTTGCTACAGCGACACGACTTACAGAATATCTCGCAAAAGCCTAACGATCACTTAACTCTAATTCGCGCAGAACGCGTCCAATGATTGAAAAGCTAAATCCTTTACGCTGTAAGAGCGATTGAATTCTGCGGATCTGAACTTCCGGAGCCAGTCGTGACATCGTGTTGTACTTCTTAAAACCAAGATCAAAGGCAGCGCGATATTCAGATTCGTCATCAATCTGATCCAGGGCCTCATCAATCTGCTCTTGAGTGACACCTTTCTGGCGAAGTTCAGTTGCAATGATTCGCTTAGATAGCTTCTTATGGCCATGGCGCGAAGTTGCCCAGGCGATAGCGAATTCGCCATCGTCGATAAGCCCTGCTTCGGTCAGGCGAAAGATCACCGCTGCGGCGACATCATCCTCGATACCCCGAGTTTTCAAGTGAGCGAGGAGCTCGCCCTTACTTTTCGCCCGCGTCACAAGAGCATTAAGTGCGATTGTGTGAGCTACTTCGTAAGGGTCGAGCCCCTCACCACCTGATTTCGATTCTCGTGGAACCTTTGCGTAGTGGAGAGAAATTAGAACTCAACCTCTGCTGCTGCTTCATCAATTTCAGCGATCATCTCTGCATCAACTTCTACAGGGACAAATGAAGCGCGGATACGTGACTCAATATCATTGGCTAGATCTGGGTTATCAACGAGGAATGCGCGAGCATTCTCTTTACCCTGACCGAGCTGATCGGTTTCGTAGGTGTACCAGGCTCCAGATTTCTTAACGATACCGAGATCAACGCCCATATCGATAAGTGATCCTTCACGTGAGATTCCGACGCCGTAGATGATGTCGAACTCTGCCTGCTTAAATGGTGGGGCCATCTTATTCTTAACAACTTTGACGCGGGTGCGGTTACCGACTGACTCTGTTCCATCTTTAAGGGTTTCGATACGACGGATATCAAGGCGAACTGAGGCGTAGAACTTAAGCGCCTTTCCACCTGTTGTCGTCTCTGGTGAACCGAAGAAGACGCCGATCTTGTCACGCAGCTGGTTGATAAAGATCGCTGTTGTCTTTGATTGGTGAAGCGCGCCGGTAATTTTACGAAGCGCTTGTGACATCAGACGAGCCTGAAGGCCCATATGTGAATCGCCCATCTCGCCTTCAATTTCAGCGCGTGGAACGAGCGCTGCAACTGAGTCAACGACAACGAGATCGAGTGCGCCTGAACGGACCAACATATCCATAATCTCAAGTGCTTGCTCACCTGTATCTGGTTGAGAGACAAGGAGCGCATCAATATCAACGCCAAGCTTCTTTGCATACTCTGCATCAAAAGCGTGCTCTGCATCGATAAAGGCGCAGATTCCGCCGAGCTTCTGTGCGCTAGCAATTGCATGCAAGGTAAGTGTTGTCTTACCTGACGATTCTGGTCCATAGATCTCTACGATACGTCCACGAGGAAGTCCACCGATACCGAGAGCGATATCGAGTGCGACAGATCCGGTTGGAATTACTTCAATAACTTGTGCCTGCTTATCAGACATCTTGATAACTGAGCCTTTACCAAATTGACGTTCGATCTGGGCGAGGGCGCTATCGAGGGCTTTCTGACGATCAGATGTTGCGCGATCGGATGGTGCATCGGGCTTTGCTTCTTTTGCTGCCACTTTCACTCCTTAGGTAGAACGTCTGGCGTGTGCCATTCGTTGGGTACGGCCCAGAA
>JBIJAL010000076.1:0-4770 GCA_044345775.1 Candidatus Planktophila sp. | reverse complement strand
CTCTGCTTGCGAAGAAAGGCAAAGCACTTGTGGTGATAGATAGCGCTCACCCGATTATCGCATCGGTCTCCAGATGGAACCTTGCGCCATTGCTCATGCGAGAACTCAGTGAGCGTTCTCAAACCCATCTTCCTCCGGTCGTTCATGCAATAACTATTGAGATGGGACATGGTGAATGCTCATCATTTATTGCAGGGATAACCAAATCAGCTACAGAAGGAAGAGTTTCTCCATCTACTCGAATTCTGGGTCCGACGAAAATATCCGATGAGAAATCGCGAGTGATCATCACCGTTCCACTCGATGAAGGGCAAGATCTCATCGATTTTCTTGATACATATCGAAAAAAGCGAGCCTTGGCAAAGAAGCCTGCCCTCACGATGCGCGTAGATCCTTATTCATTGAGTTAAGATTTACACATGGCTATCCAGGAGATTCGTTTATTTGGTGATCCTGTTCTTGTCACCCCAGCATCAAAGGTCGTTGACTTTGATAAAGAGCTTCGGACTCTGGTCACTGATCTGATCGATACGATGATGGACTCACCTGGAGCTGGACTTGCTGCTCCACAGATTGGCGTGCCACTGCGTGTATTCACTTGGTATGTCGACGATCAATTAGGCCACCTTGTTAACCCAACGCTCACCCTGAGTAAGGAGATGCAGGATGGTGATGAAGGGTGTTTATCCTTCCCTGAGATTCGCTATGAAACCCCTAGAGCTATGAGGGCCGTCGCAGAAGGATTTAATATGCATGGCGAACCAATCTCTGTTGATGGAAGTGAGTTTCTCGCCCGCGCTCTTCAACATGAGACGGATCACTTAGATGGAATTGTCTTCATTGATAGGCTCTCAAAGAGCGATCGTAAGGCAGCGATGAAAGAGATTCGCAACGCCGAGTGGTTTTCCGCAGCGCAGGATCAGGGGTTAAATCCAACGATAAAAGTGTCTCCGCATAGTCTTTTCGGTCGAGGAAACTAGTGCGTATAGCTGTTGCAGCAACGCCGCATCTTGCTATTCCCACTTTAGATTGGCTCCTGCAGAGCGAACACGATCTGATCCGAGTATTCACGACTGCGCCTAAACCATCGGGCCGTGGCGGACGTATGACCAGAAGCGATGTTGCGCAATGGTGCGAAGAGAGGCAGATAACATGTATAGAAATCTCAGACGATTCTGACTTTACTTCGCTCCTAGAAGATCTTGACTGTGTTGTCGTTATCGCCTTTGGAATGCTTTTGCCACAGAATCTTCTGGAAATCCCGCAGTACGGATTTATTAATCTTCATTTCTCGGCACTGCCACGATGGCGAGGTGCTGCGCCAGTGCAACGAGCGATCGAAAATGGTGATACTCATCTCGGAGCAACGGTCTTTGCACTCGATGCTGGCATGGATACAGGACCTATCTATCACATTGAGCTTTTTGAGCGAGATACCGAGATGCGTGCTTCAGAGGCGCTACTTTTCTTAGCCAGTCAAGGTGTTGCTCTTATTGCCAAAACGCTCAAAGATATTGAATCATCCATTGCACCAACTGCGCAGAAGATCGATGGTTCTAGTACAGCTCGTAAACTCAGTAAGGATGAAGCGATAATTGATTGGGACAAAACTGTAGGTGTTATCCATCAGAAAGTTCTTGCTTTCTATCCAAATCCGATCGCTCGGACAATCTTCCGCGGGGATGTTTTAAAGATTACACGTGCCCGGGTAGCTGTTGATGCCGGTCATCCACTCGCACCGGGTGAGGTTGCGACTACCAAAAATTCTTTCTTCATCGGTGCCTCAGATGGTTCACTAGAAATTCTCTCAGTTATTCCTCAAGGTAAGAGTGAAATGGGTGCTTCGGATTGGGCGCGCGGAGTGCGCGTCGAGCCGGGTGAGCGCTGTGGTTGAGGCTAGAAGGAATACCTTTAAGAAACCTAAGGCTGATCCTGTTCGCTTGTTGGTCTTTGATGTGATGACCGAAGTGAATCGCCGTGATGGTTATTCAAATCTATTACTTCCTAGGGCCTTAGAAAACAGTGCCTTTGATCAGCGGGATCGTGCCTTTGCCACAGAACTTCTCTATGGCACTTTGCGGATGCAAGGACGCCACGATTACATTCTTTCTCAAGTCAGTGATCGTCCATGGAGTGAGGTCGATTCTGGCATCGTCGACGTCACGCGCCTGGGACTACAACAGATTTTTGAGATGCGTGTACCGATGCATGCTGCAGTGTCCGAAACTGTTGAACTGGCTCGTAAGGTTTTAGGAGAGTCGAAGGCGAGCTTTGTTAATGCGCTCCTACGTAAAGTCAGCGCCGCACCCTTAGAAAGCTGGCTTGAACCGGCATATGCGCTCAAAGATGATGTTGCTCGGTTAGCAATCATCTACTCACACCCTGAGTGGATTGTTAGCGCATACTTTGATCTCCTCAAAGATTTTGCAGAGGTGGAACAACTACTTGAGATCAACAATCTTCCAGCTAAACCAACTTTTGTCACCTGGCCTGGGCGTTCATCCATAGATGAATTCTCTGAGATAGAGGCGGCGGCAACACGCTACTCACCATATGGATTCACTGCAGATGTAACGCCATCATCGATCGAGGCGATTCGTCATCGTCGCGCTGGCGTGCAGGATGAAGGCTCACAACTTGTTGCCATGATTTTCGCACGAGCAGCTAGAGATGCCGATAGGTGGCTAGATATCTGTGCCGGCCCTGGTGGAAAGGCAGCTCTACTCTCATCGATTGCCCGTGAAGAAAACCACTCGTTCATTGCCAATGAAATCTCTGAGGTACGAGCAGAGCTTGTCTCGCGCGTTGTTGGCGGTGCACAGGTCTGGGTTGGTGATGCTAGAGAGATTGCATCAAAGAATCAGATGTTTGATGCAATTCTGGCAGATGTTCCATGTTCTGGACTCGGAGCACTCAGGCGAAGACCAGAGGTACGTTGGAGGCGAACGGTGAGCGATCTTCGCTCTCTTATCTCATTGCAGAGTGAGATTTCAGATGCAGCGATTTCAGTTCTCAACGTTGGGGGAGTCTTTGGATATGCGACATGTTCTCCCCACATGGCCGAAACTAGTATCGCACTCACAGACATTATGAAGAGAAATCCCAACCTCGAACAGATAGATGTCACGGCCTTCTTGCCAGAAAATCTCAGCGGAGCCGTTCGTGGAGGTGCGATGGCACTCTGGACACAAAGACATAACACGGACTCAATGTTTCTTGCACTCTTTAGAAAAATACGCTGAGGTAGAATCAACATATGGGAATTCGAATCACGCCAAGTATTCTCAATGCAGATTTTAACAATCTTGATTCAGAGATAGCGAAGATAGCCCCGGTCTCTGATCTCTTACATCTTGATGTAATGGATAATCTTTTTGTTCCTAATTTCACATTTGATTTTGAGACAGCAGTCTCGATTATCTCGAGGTCGCCAATACCGGTCGATTCTCATCTTATGATCGAAGATGTTGACACTCTGGCCCCAGCGTATGCTCACGCCGGGAGTGCGAGTGTGACAATTCACGCAGAAGCATCCTTGCATCCATCACGCACTCTCGCTGCGATCCGGAGCGAAGGTGCTCGTGCAGGCCTTGCACTCAAACCGGCGTCGCGTATTGAAGATTATGAAGATTGCATTGATTATGTCGACATGTTCTTGATTATGACAGTCGAACCAGGATTTGGTGGCCAAAAGTTTATGCAATCGATGATGGAGAAGGTTCGAGCCACTAAGTCAATTATAGGCGATCGTCCGATTTGGCTCCAGGTAGATGGTGGGATCTCACTTGAGACTATAGAAACTGCACGCGATGCCGGTGCTGATACTTTCGTTGCTGGTAGCGCTGTCTTTAACTCCGTGGATCCGGCAGAGATGATCGAAAGATTACGTTTACTTGCCGAGCGCTAATTGTCGGCCCGAACAACTCTCAATCAAGTAAAGTAGCGCTATGAAATCATTTGATGAGCTATGGGTAGAGCTTGTGCAGAAGGCCGTCGATAGACCCCTGGGCTCTGCCACCGTCTCCGCTCTTGATTCCGGAGTTCACACAATCGGCAAGAAGATCATCGAAGAGGCGGGCGAAGTCTGGCTTGCCGCTGAACACGAAAGTGATGAAGCACTCGCGGAGGAGATCAGCCAGCTGATTTATCACCTTCAGACACTGATGTTGGCGCGAGGCCTCACGCCACAAGATGTTTACAAGTTTCTCTAGAGAAGGCAGAACATGAAATGTTAAGAGTTGCGATTCCAAATAAAGGTTCTCTAGCGGAAGAGTCAATCGCCATTTTTAAGGAGGCGGGCTATAAGCAGAGAACAGATTCGCGCGATCTCGTCCTTGTAGATTCTGATGGGGGGGTTGAGTTCTACTATCTTCGCCCTAGAGATATTGCGATTTACGTAGGATCTGGTGAACTAGAAGTCGGTGTCACTGGTCGAGATCTATTGATTGATTCAGGTGCGTTAGCTACAGAGATATTGCCGTTGAACTTTGGTGCCTCAACTTTTCGTTTTGCTGGCCCAACAAGTGCCAAGTATTCCTTGCAGGATATCGGGGGAAAGCGAGTCGCTACCGCTTACCCAGGGCTAGTTCAGCAGCATCTTGCATCTCTTGGAATTTCAGCAGAAGTTGTCAGACTTGATGGCGCAGTAGAAAGCAGCGTTCGACTGGGTGTCGCAGATGTCATTGCCGACGTTGTCAGTACTGGAAATACTCTTCGCCAGGCTGGTCTTGAAGTCTTTGGAGATCCGATTCTTACAAGTGAAGCCGTGGT
>JBIJAL010000020.1:0-13932 GCA_044345775.1 Candidatus Planktophila sp. | reverse complement strand
GTGCGGCTAAACCTTCTTCGACTAGCGGGGTCTTGCAATCAACTAAACGTGAAATTTCTGCGCCATACTCTTTCGCACGTACCGGTACCGAATCGATATCAGACTCGTCATATTGGCCAAGATCTGCCGTATAGGTGCATGGAATCGCACCCTTTGCACGCATCCAAGCAACAGCAACTGAAGTATCTAGTCCTCCTGAGAAGGCAATACCAACTTTTTCACCGACGGGTAGTGATGCGAGCACCTTTGACATGGAGTAAGTCTACGGGTTGAGAAGACGTGCAAGTGCAGGCTTTACCTTCCACATTGAGGTCATCTCTTCATATCTCGCTATCTCAATTGGATCAACGGGAGCGTTGGTCTTCACTGCTCGAATCATGAGATTCCGTGGGGTATGTTCACCACCCACGAACTCAATTGCCTCTACGCGAAAGCCACGCACTTTCAAGAGCTGCATACGAAATGCATCGGTGAGCAAATCTGCTAGGCGCTCGCGCATGATTCCATATCGAGTGATCAGCGACCACGGTTCGGGTGAATCAGTGAGCTGAGATTGAATGTCGTGATGACAGCACGGTGCAATCATCATCATCGCAGCACCTGATCTCAGAGCCCAGGCGATGGCATCATCTGTTGCGGTATCGCATGCATGTAACGCAATTGCGATATCCGCTTTTTTCAACGATGTCTCTGAAATCTCCTCGGCTAAAAATTCAATTGAATCTGCTATGCCCAGCTTCTTGGCGATCTCGTTATTACGATCACGCGATGCGGGACGAACATCAATGCCGACTACCTTGATGCTCATACCTTGGCTCTTAAGAAATTGGTGTGCGGCAAAGGTGAGGTATGCATGGCCGCAACCCAAATCAACGATCGTTAACGGTTTATCGGGAGCCGGTTTACTTAAGTGACCTGCCTCTATCCCTTGATTAAGGGTTGGAGCAAGCAATCTCAGAAACTCTTCGACTTGCATGTACTTATCCATCTTTGATGGCTTGACCTTGCCATGTATTTCGGTAATTCCCACTTCGAGAAGGAAGGGATCAGCTGGATCCAATAACCGTGACTTCTTTCGATCATGTGAGAGATCTGCCTGATTTACTCCAGCTTTGATATTGATCAAAGGTTCATCTTTCCTTGAAATTTGTAGTGTAAAACTCTCAACTAACGTATCAATCAGTACATGTGAATAGCCCGCTCTTAAGTATTCATTGATCGGCAGATCTGTGGGGAGATAATTCTTAGTCGTCACTGCCTTGCCATCACTCGTGCTCACTTGAAAATGAAGTGCTTCCTTGATCATCACGGGACGAATATCAATGCGTTCTGTGAGCGTCTGCATATTTCTACGACGCCCTGTGAGAACTATTCGGACAATACTGGCCGGATTCTCGAGGTATTCCAGGGCTTGTGTGAACGCTTCCTGCAATGTGATTCTCGGTGCAGCTGACATGTCGCTAAGTTACACCAACTCACTACAACGAGAACCAACCCCGATTCAAAGATATTAAAAAACAATCTCCACTGCCAGGCCACCGAGTTCACTCTTCCTTAAATTAAGAACGCCGTCATGCTCAGCGACGATTGCGGCAATAATTGAAAGCCCCAAGCCAGAGCCACCCGTCTCGGAAGATCGGTTTGAGTCAAATCGATTGAGCGCTGTGACAGCATCTCTGTAACCACCCTGGGGCAGACCCTTTCCGCCATCTTCGATAGTAAGCACTACTCGCTTACCCGTTATGCGCAATGTGACCTTCACTGGTGCGCTTTCTTCTGTATGCCGAGTGATGTTATTAAAAATATTTTGGATAAGTCGACGAAGATGTTCGACTGACCCATCGATGGTAATTGCAGAGTCAATCGCATCTTCTAGATGCCGTGCTGGATTTAAGGTTGAAAAATCGTGAGCATAGGAAGTGACAAGATCGGTGAGATTGACTTCTTCAAAGATTGGTCTGGTGGTCTCGCCCAGTTCGGCTAAGAGTAAGAGATCATGGATAAGATTTTCCATTCGGATAATCTCTGAATTCACTCGTTCATAAGCGCGAGCTTGATCTTCTAGGCTCTGAATTTGATTCTTACTCAGTAGCTCTGAGTATCCCTTGATGACAGTAAGTGGAGTCCGTAGATCGTGGGATGCATCAGCTAAAAATCTCTGCATACGTAGCAGGGAGTCTGCCTCTAATTTTCGATTGTTCCTGCCCAATATGAGAACCGATACACCGATCGCTAAAAGATCCGCTAAAAGTGTAAATAGCAGGACTCTCTTGAGATTGCTGGAATATGTAGAATCAATCGTCGTGAGCGAATCCGCAAAAATTAGACGATCCCCTCCTGAAATCATCTGCGCCAGAAGTCGATAGCTTTCCTCTGCATCAACAGTAACCGGAGATATGAGCGCGGCAGCCAAGACAGGTTCCTGTGGAAGAGAATCAAAATCTAATCGTGACTCATTAATTATCGTGACTTTGCCTTTACTCGAAACAATAGCAATAGTGATATTGAAATCCTCTTCAGATGCTGCATCTAGCGCCGAACTCACGGGAGAATCTGGGTTAGATCGAACCGCATCGTCTATTTTCTTAAGTTGTAAATCAATAGTTTGAATCTGAGAATCTCTCAGTGAGACTGTTGCAAAGCCACCGATTGAAAGGGCTAGAGCAGTTGTAACTAAAGCGCTAGCGATAACTACACGCGAACTCTTTCTTCTCACTATTTCTTTGGCTCCTGGATCACAAATCCAACGCCCCGAACTGTCTTGATTCCGTCAAATGAATCCCGGTGAAGCTTCTTTCGTAAATAAGAAATATATGTATCAACTACCGTGCTCTCTGATTCAAAGGTAATGCCCCATACATCATCAAGAAGGACTGTTTTCGAAAGGACGCGATTCTTGTTTTCCATAAGTACCTGCAACAAGCGATACTCGGTTGGGGAGAGATCAACCACCTCATCATTGAATTTCACTGTATGACTCGCATCGTCAATGGAAATCGGTCCACAGGTGAGTGCGCTTTCTAGGCCACTTGCAGGGTGAGATCTACGCAAAATCGCCTTGAGACGTAGAACTAACTCTTCCAATCCAAAGGGCTTTGTCACATAGTCATCTGCGCCAAGAGTGAGCCCTCTGGTCACATCGACTCGGTCAGCGCGTGCACTTAACATGAGAACTGGAATAGTGTTACCGATTTTTCGTAGCCGCTCGACTAACTCAAACCCATCCATCAATGGCATATTGATATCAATAATCATGATATCTGGTGTGTAGCTTCTAAGAAGTGTCAATGCACTCATCCCATCACCCGCTACTTGAGTTTCAAATCCGGATAGTTTCAGAGCATCCTTTAAAAGCTCGCGCACACCCGCCTCATCATCAACGATGAGGACCTTAACTATCTGATTCTCTGATGACTTCATAGCCCTAGCCTCGCAGGTCTCGCCTGACTTTTCTACCCTTTACCCATAATCCCCACGAGTTAAGTTAGGATTCACAGATTCTTCACAAAATCAAATGTCATTATTTCGACTGTAAAGAGTGAATCAAAGGGATCAAAAAGGAGGAGCGATATGTCGAGAAAGCGTCGCATTCTTCTCATTGCAATCAGTTCACTGATGATCTCGACAATCTCACCTTCCTCCTTCGCTGCCGAAGTCACGCCATCTCCAACTCTCTCTCCGGCACAACAATATGAATTAGATCTCATTAAATATAAAATTGAGTACCGTATTTATCAAGATGCTCGCGAATTACGTGAGAAAGAACTACGTGCAATAGCAAATACTTTTATTAGAGCTCTCAGAGAAGCGCATGTGGATTACAGGATGGCTGGACGAGGTGCCTCAAGTAAAGCAACCTTTGCAGCAGCGAGAGCAGTTGCTGCAGCCAATCGTGATAAAGCTATCGCTGATCTTGAACCGCTGATGAATCCTCCGCAACCACCTGTTAAGCCATTTGGCTATATGGCAAAGGGAAATAAATCAAAGACACCGTCACCGAAAGGTGAAAAGAGGAATTAACTGCTAACTTCTCAACATGGCGCAGGTTGAGTGGCTAAATTTAAATTGATGCAGGAAGTAAATACATCACTGCAGTAACTAGCGTTGCATAGAAAAGACTTTGTGCGAGAATTTTCAGAGCCGTAATTTTGTCGGCGCGAAGAGCACCTTTATCGCTCACCTTAGACAACTGGCCAAGTTTTCCAAAGTTAAAAGTTCCCATAAATCCATAGGCAAGGCAGAACTTCTTACGAGACTGCACCCAGCCAATACTTGCTACGACGAGCGGAAAAAAGAGGGCTAATCGTGCTGAACGAGAGGCATCTACAACGAAGAGGAAGATAGACGCTGCGACAAAAAGTACTGAGCCAATCGCTGCTACAAATTGGCGCTGGCGGATTTCACCAGACCCGATATTGCATGTTCCAGGAATGTATTCCGTTGTCATCTACGCTTCTTTAGCATCGGCTGAGTCGAGTTCGTCTTCATCAAGCCATGCCTCGGCAGGTTGATCATCCTGACGTTCAACCCATGAAAGAAAAGATGCAACGCCCTTAAATGCCAAGGCGATTACGGCAATCGCGGCTAAGAGGCGACGAAAGATTTTCATACCCTTAATTTACCTCTAATTTGGAAAAATTTCTGTGCGGCGAGAGTTAAATCGCGGCGAACGCTCTTTGAATATCGTCCCATAGGTCATCAACATCTTCACAGCCCACCGAAAGGCGAATCAGATTCTCTGGTACCGATGGGCTCTCACTTGGCCATCTGCGCCTGCGCTCCCAGAGAGACTCGACTCCACCGAGGCTCGTTGCATGCGAAATAATGGCTGAGCTATCACAGAGACGATCTGCATCTGAAAGAGAGCCAATTATTTCAAATGAGAGGACTGCGCCAAAAGTATCCATAAACTTTTTTGCACGCTCGTGTTGAGAATCAGTCGGCAATCCGGGATAGCGCACTCGCGAGACTCGAGGATGAGAACTCAGGCGATGCGCCAGCTCGAGGGTGCTCGCACAGGCCTTTCCAAAACGTAGCGGGAAGGTTCGGATGCCTCGAAGTGCAAGCCAGGCTTCAAAGGGACCAGCAATTGAGCCAGTCACCCTTCGGGCGTTTTCAAGCCGTTGGTAGATCTGTTCATCACGTGTTGAGAGAGATCCCATGAGTACATCACTATGTCCAGATAAAAACTTTGTTACAGAATTCATGACAAGATCCGCGCCCATTTCCAAGGGACGCTGCGTCAACGCAGTCGCGAAGGTGTTATCAACCATCACAAGAATCTTCTGAGACTTGGCAGCAGAAATTAACTCGGGAAGTTCTGCCACATCAAGACAGGGATTAGTCGGCGATTCAAGCCATAACAGATCAGCATCTGGTAGCGCGGCAAGTACGTCGTCAGTCTTTGATAGATCAACAAAGGTAACAACGAGACGACCACTTGTGTTGTATTGATTTAAGAGGGTCATCACGCCGCTGTATCCCTGATGAGATGCAACTACATGCGCGCCATAATCGAGAGTAGAAAATGCTGCTGTGATTGCAGCCATACCTGATGAGAAGATAAGAGTTTTTCCACCCTCAAAAGCGCTAATCGCAGACTCGGTTGCACTCCATGTGTCATTGCCATATCGACCATAACCGATCGGACCACCTGCGGTAAATGTGCTGTTGAGTGAGATATTTTCATTCATTGGACTATCGGAACCACGCATCGGACGGCCAGCAGTAATTGCACGTGTCGAAAGTTTCTCATGCGATGCGTCATGGCTCATGAGAGAAGCCTAATGCAGACTATTGGCGAGAGAGAACTGACATCGCTGCATTATGTCCTGCAATCGCGCTCACCCCACCACCACGGCGAGCTCCTGCACCTGCAATAAAGATATGGGGATCATCAGTCTCGCTTCCCCATTGTGGGTGATCTCTTACTTCGCTCTCTTCGATAAAGGGGAAATCTAAATCGCGATGAAATATGTTGCCTCTCGGTAGTCCAAGTGCTGCTTCGAGGTCAAGTGGAGATTTCGCCTCAAGGGCGAGTGATCCATCAGAGTTTCGTGCGATTACATTTTCTATGGGCTCTGCTAGATATTCATTGAGGCTAGCAAGAGCATTGGCTACGGCAAGATCACGCGCACCTTCTGGGTCGTGGTCAAAGAGCGATGCATCAGTGTGCAATCCAAAGAGTGTGAGAGTGTGAAATCCTTTTTCAACAAGGTCAGGTGCGAGAATACTTGAGTCTGTAAGTGTGTGACAGTACATTTCCAGCGGCAAGCGTTCTGGCAATTTTCCATCTTTTGCCGCCTGATAACTCGCGTTCAAATGAGAGTAACTCTCGTTGACATGAAATGTTCCAGCAAAAGCGATTGCTGGATCTATTCCTGATTTAAGTAGCGGTAAACGGGTGAGCAACATATTCATCTTGAGCTGTGAACCCTGTAGAGATATGGGAGGACTCTTCTTTCGAAGTTGCGCCAGCAGTTGCGGTGCTGCAGCGAAGAGGAGATCGGTGCAGAGAAATTCATCTCCTGTCTCACAAGTGACTGTTACGCCTTCAGTACCGCTTACAATTTCACTCACTCGAGATTTCACAGCAATCTCAACTCCATGCTGGCGGGCTACGCGCTCAAGTTCGGCGACAAGCAACCCCATTCCTCCTACCGGGACCTTCCACTGACCGAGTCCGTTGCCAATCAAGTGATAGAGGAAACAGATGTTCGCTTGAATCATCTGTGAGTCAACAAAGGTTCCAATGAGTGCATCGGTGAGAACTACTCCCCTGACTACATCATCTGCAAAGCGTTCTTCAATAATTTCGCCAATGGGCCGTTCAATCATGTACTCCCATACATGATCCATATCAATTGATCTGCGCATCTCTGATCGCGTCATCAATGGAGCGAGCATTAAGGGTGCAGATCTGCGGGCAAATTCAGCAATCTCTGAGTAAAACTCTCGCCATGCGTGGCCTTCTTTCTGTGAACCTGTGAGACGTAGAAAGGATTCTTCAGTGGCGTGATCCCACAGTGTGGAGACAGATAAACCATCGTGAACGCCATCGCGCTCATACGGAGTATAGGAAGAGACGTCGCGACCTCGTGTCTGAAAATTGAGCCCCAGCTCGGCGATTATTTGGTCGGGCAGAAGTGCAACTAAGTATGAGTACCGTGAAAGCCTGGCATCGAATTCTGGAAAAGCTCGAACACTTGCCGTCGCGCCTCCTAATTCATTACTTGCCTCAAGCAAGAGAACACTTTTACCCGCTTTAGCCAAGTATGACGCTGCGACAAGACCATTATGACCACCACCCACAACGATTGCATCAAAAACTTTAGCCACGGATTGTCTGGCCGATCTGAGTAATGGCAGTTGTAATGATCTCTGGACTCGTTGCAAAATTTAGACGGGCAAATTGATTCCATTGGGCTCCATAGATGTGGCCAGAGTTCAGGGCAACTTTGGATTTCTCAAGAATTGTTACGCCGGGGTTATCTCCCAGATTAAGTGCTGAGAGATCAAGCCATGCAAGATATGAATGCTGGGGTGGAGTGTAGATAACTTCAGGGAGGTGTTCTTTGATGAGCGTTGCAACAAGATGGCGATTTGAATCTAACTGCTTTATCGCCGTGTCGAGCCACGTCGCACCTTCGCTAAAGGCTATTGCTGTCGCAAAAGCTCCAAATATAGATGCGCGCGAGTGAAGTGCCGGTGGAAGTAAGTGTAAGCGTTCATGCATCCGATCACTTCCTGAGAGAATGATTGCGCACTTTAGGCCGGCAATGCTCCACCCTTTACTTGCAGCAGTGACTACTACGCAGCACTCGGACGCCTCTTCTCCTAATGTAAGAATCGGTGTGAAACGGTGCTCTTTATACTCAAGCGGTGAATGAATCTCATCGCTAATGATGACGACATCATTTACCCGAGCTAGCTCGACAAATCTTTCAAGTTCCTGTCGTGTATACACTCTACCGATCGGATTATGTGGTGAGCAGAGAAGATGAACTTTGATTCCGCTCTGATAAGCCTTTTCAATGCCATCCCAATCAATGCTCCAGGAGGTTGAGATATCAGTGGTTGGGTTGTAGATAAATGGAACGTCTACACATTGCACTTTAGTTTCATTAATCCAAGTATAAAAATTCTGGTAAATCGGAGAACTGATGAGGACGGAATCACCAGGCTGGGTAAATACTCGCACCGCCTCTACAACACTAACACCCACATCTGTTGCAGCGCGCACTTTTGTGGGATCTACAACCCAGTTCCACCGCGTCTTGGAAAAGCGTGCAAAGGCGGTACCTAACTCTGGGATCGGCCCTAAGTAGCCAAGGTCTGAATTTTCAACCATCGAGTGCAGCAATTTCTTTATTGGTTCGGCAACAGGAAAGTCCATCTCTGCCACGGGAAGTGGGATTACATCAGATGGAAAGGCTCTCCACTTTTCACTGCGATGGGTTGCGAGTTCAGCCAATGTGAAAAATTCAAGATGGCTATCGCTCATGGTTTGAAGTATTCCACTAAGAGCCGTCTACGACGAGACGCTTTGTCGAGTTTCGCACAACCAGTGTTGTAGGGACAATAAGTGAGCTGGGTTCTTTTGTAGGTTTACGCAAGCGCTCCATAATTGACCAGGCCGCCATCTCCCCCATCAACTGCACTGGCTGCTCAATAGTTGTGAGCTCTGAAAATTCAGACATCTCGTGGCCATCAAAACCAATGATTGAAATGTCGTCAGGACAACGCAAACCATGTCGGCGCATCGCCTGCATCACTCCAAAAGCCATCTCATCTGATTCACAGAATATTGCAGTGGGCCGATGTGGTCTCGCAAGTAGATCATCCATGGCACGTGCTGCAGTATGCATCGTAAATCCACCATGTACTTCTCGCGCTGGGTCCCACTCAAGGCCATTCTCAACTAGAGCTTGGAGAAAACCTTTACGTCGGTCTTGTGGAACGCTAAAGTTAAATGGATCATCGGGGTGGCCCGACATAAGCGCAATATTACGATGACCTTGATTGACAAGATGCTGAGTTGCAGTTCGCGCAGCGGCAACATCATCAATTGCAACGCTGGCACATTCTTTATGGTGCATTCCCACAAGTGCCACGGGAATTCCCAGGCTTAGCATAGATTCGAATTCTTCTTCAGTCGGCGGAAGACTGATAACAATCAGCGCATCGACGCGTCCCTTGAGTAGCTGGTGTTGAAATAACCTTTCGCGGCCTTTCATCTGGCTAAAGTTATAGAGAAGTAGGTCAAGGCCTGCCTCACGCAACGCTTGTTCTGCTCCACTGATCACCTGCGCGAAATACCACCGTGAAATATAAGGAGCAACGATTCCCACACTGTTCGTGCGCACTGGCGCTGAAGGCTGAGATTTATCTTCGATGGGGTAACCTAAAAATTGAGCGGCATCGATAATCTTTGCGCGGGTCTCGGGATTGACGTGATGAAGTCCCCGTAATGCGCGTGAGACGGTTGCAATCGATACCCCAGAGTGCGCGGCAATCTCTTTGATCCCTGCCATCACGCCTCCATTGGGCTGTAAAAAAACTGTAAGAACTGTAAAAGTATCCCCAGAATCTGTAAATATCAAGATGCCGGGTGGATACCTTTAGAGAGGGAAGGCGACCCCTGTACTTGAGTGGCAGTCATAACCGTTGGGATTCTTAGCCAGATATTTCTGGTGATATTCCTCCGCCAAGAAATATTCAACGCCCCGTGCGCTATGAATCTCGGTAACAATCTCATCTAATCCAGCCTGGGCGAGCGCACCTTGATAGCGATCGTGTGATGCCAGCGCTCGCTGATGCTGATCATCGGTTGTTGTATATATCGCGCTTCGATATTGAGTACCAATATCTCCACCTTGAGCGTTGAGTGAGGTGGGATCGTGCATGACCCAAAATTCTTGCAGGAGACGATCATATGAAATGCGCGATGGATCAAAGGCGACCTCAACCATTTCAGCGTGGCCGGTTTTTCCAGTACAGACTTCTTCATAACTAGGGTGAGGGCTATGACCACCCATATATCCCACTGAGGTGCTGCTCACTCCATCAAGATTCCAGAATCGTCGCTCAGCTCCCCAGAAGCAGCCTGTTGCAAAGTATGCAATCTCGCTCGCATTGATTGGAGTGGTTTCATTCATGAGAAGAGTCTTGCATGATTGCGGCGAACTTTCATCACGTAAACTAACCTCACCTTGCGCCCCCGTAGCTCAGGGGATAGAGCACCGCCCTCCGGAGGCGGGTGCACAGGTTCGAATCCTGTCGGGGGCACGGATTTCAAAGCCCGTGTCGAAGCGATCTTTATCACCTCCCTGTGAGGAAACTCTTCCCTATCCTCCTTGTTTAAGAAGGTAAGTCACGAGAGAATAAGCCTCTGCATGAGGTGCAATTACTTCACGAACACTTCCTCTACCTTAAGGAGCGACCATGGATTGGCGTCATCAGTCTGCCTGTCGCGATGAAGATCCAGAACTCTTCTTTCCTGTAGGAAATACAGGGCCAGCGATTACACAGATCGAAGAGGCGAAGAAGGTCTGCAATCGTTGCATCGTTAAGGATCCATGTTTGGCATGGGCTCTTGAGAGCGGACAGGATGCTGGGGTTTGGGGCGGACTCTCAGAAGATGAACGTCGTGCCCTGAAGCGCCGCGCTGCTCGTAACCGCGCTCGTATCACCGATCCACATAATTAATTTTTTAATTAAATCGGAAATGTGAGTCGCGCCTTCGTGCGATTTCCAGATGATTCAAGAATAAGTGTTCCTTTGAGTTCATTCTCAGTTAATGTGCGCACAATTTGAAGACCGAGATTAGATGAAGTTGCCAGATCGAAATTTTCTGGAAGCCCTACTCCATCATCAATAATTGAAATGTGGGCCATCTCTGAGGTGCGCTCAAGAGAGACCTCCAAGGAAGTCCCGCCATGTTCGAGACCATGTTCGAGAGCGTTGTGAATGAGCTCGGTGACAATAAGGGATAGTGGTGTTGCAATCGTGGGATCGAGTGGGCCGAGAAATCCGGTGCGAGTAATCACTAACTCATTCATTCGCGAACTTAAATCTAGAGAGTGCGTCACAAGGCGATCAAGCACATCATCGAAGGCAACCGATGAGTCACTACCCGATGACAGCGTCTCGTGAACTAAAGCAATGGAGGCAATTCGACGAACCGCTTCATTGAGAGCCGCGCTGGCTAAGGGGTCTTCAATCCGACGCGCCTGAAGACGAAGAAGTGCCGAGACTGTTTGCAGATTATTTTTTACACGGTGGTGAATCTCTCTAATGGTGGCATCCTTAGTAACCAATTCACGTTCACGGCGGCGAAGCTCGGTAACATTTTGCAGGAGAATGAGCGCCCCTACTCGGTCTTCACCTTCGGAGATCGGAAGGACTAAGAGATCAATGGTCCCGCCACCATTTTCTAGCTCCACTCTCCTAATCGCTCTACCAGAAAGTTGAACACGAAGACCCTCTTCATGAGCCACGTTCTGAGCCTTGGCAATCTGTTCTGCGACTTCATGGAGAATTTCACCTTCTAGCGCGCTATTCCAACCCATTCTTCCAAATGCTGATCGCGCGTTTGGGCTGGCATAAGTGATCACGCCATTGATATCCAAACGCAGAAGACCATCCCCTACTCGCGGTGCAGGGTCAAAGAGTGAACTTGCATTCTTGTATGGAAACTTTCCTTCAGAGACCATTCGATACAACTGGTGAGCAATCTCGCGATAATTAAGTTCTAGCCGTGAAGGCTGACGCATAAGCTCTGAATCGCGATGGCGCGAAATAACGGCGATCACTTCATTCTCATAGATCACAGGAGTGGTCTCTTCTTTAATCATATGATCACCAAAACGTTCTGGAACTGTGTCACGGATAATTTCAGCGCTAGAGAGCGCCTTATCAACGTGCGGCCTTTGACCCCATTGAATCTCTTCTCCTAAAAGATCATTGGCAAAGACTGTGGCTGCTGTCATGGGGCGGATGTGCGCTATTGCAACATAGCCTGTTGGCCAACTCTTCATATCTTTACGAAGTGGCACCCAGAGAATCAAATCGGCGAAGGATAAATCAGAGAGCAACTGCCAATCAGCAACAAGTTCACGTAGTCGATAAATGTGCTCAGAAGTCAGAGGACTTCTGCCACGTATGAACTCCTCAATCGTCGGCATTTAACTACCCCACGATGGTAGAAGTTCTTCTACCTCTTGAATCGCAAACCAGGTGAGCTCCTCACCATCAGGTGATACTAGAAAGATACAAGCGGCCCAATCGCGACTTATGGACGCTGAAATTTTGATGCTATCGGCACCTTCTTCAGTGATTACATCACCAGGAATATCAGCGGCAAGGACAAAGCCAAATCCTGCTTCACGTAGTTCGATTGATTCATCCGCTGCGAGCATTGATAAGATAAATTCTTGCTCTTCCTCACTTAGATCGCTATGAGTTGAGACAAATTCAGCCGTCGCAGCGAATAAGGTGTGAATCTCCAGTGATTGCGCAGAAATAAGGTGGCTGACTTCCTCAAAAGTAAGGCCGGCATATGCACGCATAGGTAGAGGGTACAAGGTTTGTCCTTGGAAATTAAATGAGAAAATGCGCCTTAGGCTATCAACAAACTCGCGCATTCAAGATACTTTCTCCGAAGCACGCCTCTGGGATTACTCTCAACCAAAATAGATCTGTCGTCCTCGGCTGCGCCAGTACCTCGTATATCAAGTGGAAGTACTCGAATTGCATGCGGGTGACTCGGTGCCACTATCGATAGAAACTTCTCTTCCTGTGCATCTCCGCGCTTACCCGATTCTCTTTCGTTAAGAATGAAGGTCATCCGCGCACGTACTGCTTTCTTGGTTGATGAATTTTGGAATTGATAAAGTGAGTGTGTGCTTATGGGGCGAGGCGTTGACATGAGCCAAAGATCATCGGCATTCTCATATATCCAATGGGAGAAAGTGTTCTGCCATCGCCGTTCAGTCATCGCCTCTGCCAGTCGTGGCATTAATCCCAAATCGATGATCACAAAATCGTTTCTGGAGCAGGCCTCAATGAGAATCTGATTTATTGATGCAGAATTCTCCTGGGTTAGTTCAAAGACCTCTAAGAGTGCGCTTACGCGACTAGGTTCTATTCCGTTGACGTTGCGCTCGCCTAGAAGAATTGCTATCGCTGGAACTTCATGGTGAGCATCTACAAGAAGAACTCTCTTTCCGAGCATATTAAGTTCTATCGCGCAGTTGATTGCCGTAGTTGTTACTCCATCACCGTGGTTAGCACTTGCGATCGCAATCACACGTGCGCGCCTTCCCGCCGAATTACTTAGCCGCACTTGTCGAAGTGGGGCCCTCCCCTGAGTAATAATTGCTGCCATCAAGGCTGATGAATCCTGAGTGCGTTCGATGAGTTCTCCATCTCTCACATCTGCTACTGCCCCAGCAAAGCCAACCGACCTCTCCACAAAAATTGAAATCGAGGTGAGAAATTCCTGGCTTAATCCCGGAATATCATTTGAGTAGATGAGAAGTGGCTTTACATCAATACACGTCTTTAGATATTGAGCAAGAAGCTCGACGTCAACAGCTCGAAAAATTACACTCCAGCCCTGAGAATGCAAGGTGCGAGCGACAAAGCTTTCAAATTCAGGATCACCGATGGCGGTGACAACATGCAATTCAGCCATGTGAAACAACCACTACAAGGCGACCATTAGATGTGCCAGAAAGTATCTTTGCGACTTCAGAACTATCAACCGATACCGTTATTAACAAACCAGATCCAAAATTTGTACCTTTGCGGTCTATAGATTCTAGAAAAATGCCTGTGAGTAAAAGCCTAGGGCTGCTTAAGCTTTGACTATCCAGCGCATCGGGGACCCAGTAGAGAGAAATTGGCTCACCCACTTCAATCATGGCAGGA
>JBIJAL010000075.1:0-4878 GCA_044345775.1 Candidatus Planktophila sp. | reverse complement strand
TTTAAGTCCGCGGTTATGCAGATATCTATTGAAGCGTGCTTGATAAATTGCATTGATAGGTCCGATTCCCATAGAAACTGTTGGGAACTGCCAAAAATCTGGCATCAATCGTGGATGCGGATAAGAAGAGAGTCCGCCACCTGGGTGAGAAACTTCTTGACGGAATCCATCGAGTTGGTTCTCTGAAAGTTTTCCTTCTAGAAAAGCACGCGCATACATTCCTGGACTTGCATGACCTTGGAAAAAGATTTGATCGCCGCCGCCTGGATGATCCATTCCGCGGAAGAAGTGGTTGAAACCGACTTCATATAAAGAGGCAGAGGAAGCGTAGGTTGAAATATGTCCACCCACACCAACTCCGGGACGCTGTGCGCGGTGCACCAACATCGCAGCATTCCAACGGATGTAGGTACGGATACGGCGCTCAATGGCTTCATCGCCTGGAAAGTCAGGTTCATGTTCTGGTGAAATTGTGTTGATGTAATCGGTGTTGCGAAGAGAAGAGAGACCGATCTGCTTTTCATGCGCACGTTGTAAAAGCTTGAGCATCAGATAACGCGCACGCACAGGACCGGCATGTTCCAGGGCTGCATCAAAGGATGCCTGCCATTCCGCGGTCTCGGTGGGATCGATATCTACTAACTGGTCGACGTTCTGATCTGGCGCATCAAAAATTCCACTCATGGGCCATATTCTCGCGCTAAATCCTCTCTAGGGGAAATCTAGGGGTGCTAACTGGCGAGTAATTCTCTTCCAAACCCTTGTCAAAGTGGTCACATGTGGGGTGGACTTCTCCTGTGCCAATGCGAATGGGATTTGCAGCCGGAGAGCTCATCCTCGAAGTGGGATACGGCCCGGATTGCGATGACATCTTGCGTAGTGAGATTTCGCAGATAACTGGCACCACACTCATCGATAGTCAAACAACTGAGGTTGTAGATGCCGTTCTTTTGTGGTGGCGAGAGGATGATGGTGATCTTGTTGATGAGTTAATGGATGCACTTACCTACCTGACAGAGACAGGACCCATCTGGGTCTTAACTCCAAAACTTGGTCGAGATGGACATGTTGACTCGAGCGAGATTCAAGACGCAGCACCGATTGCAGGGCTAAGTCAGACATCAACACTGGCCTTAGCAAAAGATTGGACTGGCACACGTCTAGTGGCACGTAAGACAGGCAAGCGCTAAGTTTCTCGTATGACATTAACACTTGGAACACCAGCACCAGATTTCACTCTCATGGATCAGCATGGAACTGCTGTCACACTTTCATCATTAAAGGGCGAGAAGAATGTTGTCATTCTTTTCTACCCATTCGCATTCTCAGGAATCTGCACTGGCGAACTCTGTTCACTACGTGATGATCTTGCAGCATTTCAAAATGATGATGTGCAATTACTAGCGATCTCTTGCGATCCGATGTATGCCCAACGTGCATTTGCAGAACAAGAAGGCTACAAATTCCCAGTTCTTGCAGATTTCTGGCCACATGGTGGAGCAGCAAAGGCGTATGGAGTTTTCGATGAAGCACGTGGATGCGCAGTCCGCGGCACATTTATCGTCGATAAGAACGGCAACCTTGCTTGGCAGATCGTCAATGGACTCGGTGATGCCCGAAACATCGCTGAGTACAAGAGTGCGCTCGCCAGCCTTTAATTAAGCCTCGTTTTCGTACTTTCGCATCTGTAAAGTAGTATTCGCATGTACCAAAGCACGGCCCGGGTGGTTAGCTCAGTGGTAGAGCGCCTCGTTTACACCGAGGATGTCGGGGGTTCGAAACCCTCACCGCCCACCATTTAAAAAATTGATTTACCGGGAAAAGGGTAAACTTTGCTTATGTCTGAGACCGGAACAATTGAGCGCTTGCGGGCTTATCGCAAGACTTATATTGCGATGCTGGTCTCGTCAATCCTCAGTCTCATTGCATCTCTTGTTCTAGCAATCGACGCCGTTAAGTTGGCAGCGCAACCTACAGGGCCACTCTCATGCGATATCAATGCCGTTCTCTCGTGTGGCACCGTTGCACGCGCGTGGCAATCACAGCTTCTAGGATTTCCAAATTCATTTTTAGGATTAATGACTGAACCAGTTGTCATCACAGTTGCTGTTGCTGGTCTTGGACTTGTCACTTTCCCACGATGGTTTATGCGCGCAGCTCATATTGTTTATGGTGCTGGCTTAATTTTTGCTCTCTGGCTCTTGTCACAATCACTCTTTGTTATCAATTCACTCTGTCCTTGGTGCTTGTTAGTAACAGGATCGACAATTACAGTCTTTTCAACTATCACACGAGTAGTCTTGCTGGAAAATGTATGGAATTTTGCCCCTGAACGCCAAGAGAAGATTGTCGCTTTCTTGGAAAGAGGTTGGGGTCGCGTGTTCTATGCGGGCTCTTATGCCACAATCACCATAGTAATTTTCCTAAAGTATGGATACGAGCTTTTCAATTGAACGGACTATTTCGTGAGGGGAAGCCATGAAGGCCACACTGCGCGAACAACACGCAATTTTGAATATCCAAAACTTTGACTTCACACACTCAACTCTGGCTAATAAAGCAGCCAACCTCCCTGAGATTGCTGCAATCAACTCACTGACTATCAAGGCTGATAATGCCCGTGATCTGCGAATTGCTGCAGAGACAGAACATAACGATGTGAAGCGAGAACTCTTGCGTGCAGAAGGTGATGTTGAGCAGATCGTTACTCGAATCACTCGCGATGAGACTCGCCTTGCTTCGGGTACTCCATCGCCGAAAGAGTTAGAACAACTTCAGCATGAAATTGGCACCTTGGGCGTTCGTCGGGCAGAACTCGAAGAGATTGAACTTGAGATCATGATGCGCATTGATGGGATTAAGGCCCGCATCGCTGAGCTTTCAGAGCAGGAAAGTGTGCTGGCGGCAGAGATCACTGAACTCGAAATCAAAAAGGCAAATGCCCTAGCCGTAATCAATACAGATCTTGAAGCAACCGCACGTGATCGTGCATCTGAAGTGGCAAATATTGGTGCTGAACTTGTAGCGCTCTACGAGAAAATTCGCGCCTCCAATAATGGAACAGGTGCTGCAGCCCTCGTTGGTAATCAATGTAAAGGCTGTCACTTAACTGTAAACAATATTGAACTACAGCGCATCGCCTCGTTAGCAGAAGATGAAGTCGTTCGCTGCGAGGAATGTCGTTGCATTTTGGTGCGCGGGCTTTAAGAGATGGCACGTTCATTTAAACTCACCGCAGATGGTGGCTCACGAGGAAATCCAGGGCCGGCGGGATATGGCGCGGTCGTTACTGAAAATGGAAAGATTGTCGCCGAACTCTTTGATGTAATCGGAGTTGCCACAAATAACGTTGCCGAGTACAGCGGATTGCTTGCTGGGCTGACTCACATCCACACCCTTGATCCTGCCGCAACTATTGAAGTTGCTATGGATTCAAAGTTAGTTGTTGAACAGATGTCTGGTCGCTGGCAGGTAAAGCATGCCGATATGCGCGAACTTGCAAAGAAGTGTCGCGACGCACACCCTGGCACTCTTGTAACGTATAAATGGATTCCACGTGATGAAAATTCACATGCTGATCGTCTAGCCAATAAAGCACTCGATGGCGGCCAAGCAAATGAACCGATGGTGGCGGTGCAAGAGAATTACCTCACCGATCGTCTGCGCAGTAATGAAGATCCCACCATGATTTATTTTGTGCGCCACGGCGAGACCATTTTGACCCCGCTACGTAAGTTCTCAGGTACTGGCCCGCTCAATCCAGAGTTAACCGAAGAAGGTCTGTCACAGGCTGCAACAGTTGCTCAAGAGATTGCAAAGATTAAGCCAGATGTACTCATTGCATCACCACTTCAGCGCACGCGCCAGACCGCTGAGGTGATTGCTAAAGAAACTGGATTACCGATCGTCTTTGATGAGATCTGGTACGAACTTTCATTTGGTAATTGGGATGGTTTAACAAATGATGAGGTTCGCGAGAAGTATCCAGAGGATTACCAAGGGTGGCTTAACTCATCTGCTTTCAAACCAGGCGGGGGAGAGTCCTATGATCAGGCCCGCATTCGTGTAGAGGCTGCAATGGAAAAGTTATTGGCTGAATATCCTGGCCAAAAGGTCTGCGTTGTTACACATAACGGAGTAATCAAGAGCGCTGTCAGTGTGGCACTTCACGCACCACACGATGCCGTCTTCCACATGGATGCAACACCATGTTCGATCACATCCATTTCAATGTGGCCCTCAGATGGTTTACGCGCTCTACGGAGTTTTTCAGAACGCGGTCACTTTCGCTAAAGGCCTGCAGCGTGTCCTTCGCACCTCGGGTCTGATCCAAAGGCATACGTTCCGTTTTCCATAACTTCCATAAGTTGAACTGAAGAACCATGTCCCCATGCAGCAAGCGGTGCCACAACATGTCCCTTCGCCCTTAACTCTTCAAAGACATCTGCTGAAACGCGATCTTCAATCTGCAAAACTCCCAGCCCAGACTCTTCCTCAGAACTGGCTCCTGGTTCATTAAGGTGTTGCCAACGTGGCGCTTCAATCGCTTCCTGAACGTTTAACTTGAGATCAATAACATTTGTCAGCAATTGCAGATTGGTCTGTACCTGAATATTGGCACCCGGTGTTCCACCTACTAGATACAAGGAACCATCTGGCCGCACAGCAGTAAATGCGTTGAGTGTGTGTGCTGGTCGCTTTCCCGGCGCAATAATGTTGGGCGAATCTGGATCAAGTGAAAACCCAGTCAAGCGATTATTTAAAATGATTCCCGTTTCGGGAATTACCCATGAACTTCCAAAGCCATGGAATACCGATTGAATCCAAGAGACTGCATTCCCATCTGAATCTGACACTAAAAAGTACGTTGTATCGCTA
>JBIJAL010000001.1:0-52353 GCA_044345775.1 Candidatus Planktophila sp. | reverse complement strand
TCTATTCCGCCTAGAAGGTCGTCGTCCCAACCTTGTTGTAATCGATGATGCCCAGGCTGAGGTCGAAGCTGCATGGCAGGTTTCAGGAGATCACTCACAAGCTATTTCAGCTGCAGAAGATGCCGCAATTATTCGTCAAGCACTTGCTCTACTTTCACCTGCTGAACGCGCAGCTCTTGTTATGTGGGAGATGGAAGGTCGTTCAACGTCAGAGATCGCAGCAGAGCTTGGTATCAAGGAATCTGCAGTGCGCCACACTGTTTCTCGCGCTCGCACATCTCTGCGTCGCGTACTTTCTGAACTTGTTATCGATGAAGAGCGCGGTCTTACCGCTCTCGATATGTTGTCTACTACTTATAAGAAGGCGGCAGAGCTTGCACAGAAGTCTTCAAAGGCCGCCCTTTCATTGGTCTTGGTCTTTGCAGCATTCCTAGGATTTAACTCAATGACCGGCAATGAGGGCGTTGTTGCTCCAACCGCTTCTATTCTTTCAGGTCCAGTTGCCGGACAAGATGCACCGGTTGAAGTTGTTGCTGAGCCATCAGCAGCGGCAACATCTGCTACCCCTTCACCTTCTATTTCATACCCAGCCAAGAAGTCCAGCACCATGGTCTCTGGTCTTTCAATCAAGGGAGCCAAGCTTGCTTGGGCTGGCCTTGATGCAGAAGGCTTGCCAGTTGCCCTCAGCGTTTCAGGGCGCACAGGTGAGATAGGCAAGATCCGCGTAAATAAGAACGTTCCTCTTGCTACTGAAGCCGGAACAGTATTGAGCACCCAGGCGATTACCGCCGCGGGTGGTCCAAATGTGATGATCTTGCAGACCATCACGGTGGATGGAAATGGCACTAGTTACAAGCTCGATGGCCTCTCACACGGCCGCGATGGCTTCTGGGCCAGTCTAGAAACCGGCGCCACGACCGCTGATTTTGAGCGTTTGTCCAACGGGCAGTACCTTGTAACCGTTAGAATTTCCGTACTCTCAACCCTACCTTTAGGGTATGTCGCTCCCGTGGGCACCCGCGGATATGACCTCACAGGTACACCTAAGTCGGTCACAACCCGACTTATTTTGAATGCAGGTAAGACACAGATTTTGGCTCAGTCAATTTACGTTGACGAGTCGAATGCAGGAAAAGCACAAGGATGAAGCACGTGATATTTCATCTGCCTAGTTTTCTTCGCCGCGTCCGGATACACGGCGGAGAATTTGATTCATCAGCACGTGCGATGAATCGAGAGAAGCAAGTTCGCTTGCTTCAAGCCGATCTACGGATAGTCCGTGGATCGACTATCGAAAGGAAACAAATGTCTACAACAATTAAGCGCGTAGCGCTTGTTGCTGTCGCGGCGTTGGGCTTCGGAGTTCTCTCCGTAGTGCCATCACAGGCAGTACTACAGGCTGACACGCTTGCAATCTCTGCTACAACAGCAGCGATTCAAACAGGCGAGACAGCAACAGTTACATTGACAGGAACATTCTTGTCAGGACCATCAAATGCTGTTGACACCCTAACAGTTGTCGCTTCAGCAACATCACTCCCAGCAGGTGGAAGCGTTATGCCTACACTTGTTGCTTCAGATACAGTCAATGCTTCTGTAAACATAAATGGTCTCACCGCAACAATTGTGAACCTAGCGCAGACAGCTGCAACATCAACTTCAGGTAAGATCACAGTAAATGTGGTTATGCCTGCTAACGCAAAGGTTGGAACTTATTCATACAAGTTCACGCCAGCAGTTTCTGCGGGAAGCACACTGAACTCAGCTGCTGTCACATTTACAGTAACTGTTACAGCTGCTCCAGCTGACGATGTTGTTGTTTCAGCAGCAAAGTCAACAACATGGATTCAGACAGGTGAGACTGTTACAGCAGGAGCTGCAGCAGATTCAGCAACAGTTGTTTCAAAGGCACTTAACGCATCAGCACAGGCTGCAACAATCGCAGTTGTATTGAAGAATGCAGCAGGAACTACACTTTCAGATGCAGCTCTCACAGTAGTTGTTAAGTCTGGAACACCAGGAACTGTTGGAAGCATCGCTTCAAATAACACAGGAAACATGGTTTCTGCAGGCCGCGCAATCACAACCACAGCTGGTCACCACATCGGTGTCTTCTCTGATGGTACTGAAGGCGTTGCTGAAGTTGAGATCTACGCAGGAACAATCCTTCTTGCAACCAAGAAGGTAACCTTCTTCGGAGATGTCGCTTCATACACAGGCACATTCGCAACGAAGTCACTTGGTGTTGGCGATACCGCAACAATCACTGTTGCTGGTGCAGATAAGGCTGGAAACGCAACTGGCGCTCCAGCTGTATACGCTATCTCTTCAGATTCATCTGTAGCAACAGTTCCAGCAACAATAGGTTCTGCAGGAGCAATTGTTGTAACAGGTGTGAAGTCAGGTAAAGCAACAATCACACTATGTAATACTGCAGCTTGTACAGCAGCAACAATTACATCAACAGTTGCTATCACAGTGGGTGCAAAGACAGCTAAGACAGTAACACTTACATTCTCAAACGATGCTCCAACAGCGGGCGAGAAAGTAACCGTTACACTCACAGCTCTCGATGCTTCGGGTAACCCAGTTGCAGATGGAGCACGTTTCCTCGTGTCTTCAGCTGGTATCACATCAAGCATTCAAGTTTCAGGTTCAACACTTCCAACTGGTGAAACTGTAACTGTCTCTGGTGGCGTAGCTACCTACATCTTCTACGCACCAGCTGCTGGAACTGTGACATTCACAGGTACAGAAGGCTCTGCAACAGATTCAACGACCAAGGGAACGATCACAGGTTCAATAACTGTTTCTAACCCTGGTCTAGATGCAGCAACAGATGCAGCTAACGATGCAAATGATGCAGCTAATGCAGCACTAGATGCAGCACTTGCTGCAGCTGAAGCAGCAGATGCAGCTATTGCAGCTGCTCAGGAAGCATCTGATGCAATTGCAGCTCTTTCAGAGTCTGTAACTCAATTGATCGCAGGCCTACAGGCTCAGATCAAGTCACTCTCAGCAGTTCTTGCAAGAATTGCTAAGCAAACAGCTAAGATCAAGTAATAAGTAAATAACCGAAACCCGGTTCCTCTTAACGAGGAGCCGGGTTTCGGCTTTCTACAGGTTAAGATTTGGCCATGGCTAATCAGGTGGCAGAGAGAACTATTGCTCGCATTTTAGGTATTGGATCTGCCCTTATCGCAGTTGTTGTGGTTACGGGCACTGTCACAGATCCTGTGAACGTACCTAAGTTGTTCCTACTGGGTGGGGTTGCTGTGGGTGCATTTGCTGTGGTGTTGGGCTTTGGGTTAAAGCAACTGTGGTCCTCTTCAAAGGCCTTGGTGATCTTGGCGGGACTTTTCTTAGTCGCTTCAGTGAATGCAATTATCAATAGTTCAGGGCCGCTGACACAGAACATCTATGGGGCCTATGGTAGAAATACTGCCTTTTTGACTTATCTCTTGTTGATCTTTCTGATCCTTTCGGCAGTCGTACTCCGTTCCACTCAGAGTTTCACTATTCTGATTTATGGTTTATTTGCTGCTGGAATAGTAAATGTGATCTATTGCGGCTGGGTGATTCTCTTCGGTGACTTTATCCCGTGGAGTAATCCTTATGGAAATATTCTTGGCACTTTTGGTAACCCGAACTTTATTGGGGCGTTTTTAGGTCTTTTTGCAGCAAGCCTGGTTGCCTACAACTTCAAGAGTGGACTTCACATCGGCGTGAGGCTCTTATCAGCTGTGATCTTTGTGGTGACAGTGATTGAAATCATTGATTCAAATGCAATCCAAGGTCGAGTTGTTGTCGCAGCTGGCCTTGCGATCGTTGGTTTTTATCTTGTTCGAGCAAAGCTCAAGAGTGCTTTGTTTCAGGTTGGGTATGTTGTTGTGATCTCGATCGGCGGTGCTTTCGCACTTTTGGGTGCGTTGCAGAGCGGGCCGCTGGCTAAATATATTTATAAGACTTCGGTTTCATTGCGCGGTGAGTATTGGCAAGCCGGTTGGAATATGGGATCTGAGCATCCATTGACAGGTGTTGGATTTGATACATATGGAGATTGGTATCGCCGGGCACGTGATCTGCAGGCGTTAGTTTTGCCGGGGCCGAATACAACAACAAATGCGGCACACAATGTGCCCTTTGATGTTTTAGCTTTTGGTGGATGGCCACTCTTTTTATCTTATGTCGGGATGTTGCTGTTATCTGTCATCGCTATTATTAAGGTAACTGCGCGGGCTCGTGCATATGATCCAATCTTTGTGACGTTAACAACGGCCTGGGTCTGTTATCAGTTGCAGTCAATCATCTCTATCAACCAAATTGGGTTGGCTATCTGGGGCTGGCTCTTTGGTGGCGCGCTTATCGCTTATGAAGTTGCTACGCGTCCGAAAGAAGCTGATGATGGCGGAGTTGCTGGAAAGACAAATGGTCCGCGAGTTGTGAAGAAGAAGGAGAGCGAGACTATCTTCAGCTCTACCCTGATCGCTGGTATCGGCGCAGTTATTGGACTTTTGATTGCAAGTCCGCCATATAGCGCAGATTCCAAATGGCGATCAGCGTTAATTTCTCAAGATGCTACAAAAGTTGAACAAGCTCTCACGCCCGGATATCTCAATCCACCAAACTCATACAAGTATGCAAATGCCGTACAGTTGTTAGAAAATAGCAAGTTGTATGACTTGGCGTATAAGTATGCGCAAATCAGCGTTCAATTCAATCCTGATAATTTTGACTCCTGGAAGATGTTCTATTTTATCTCCAAGAGCTCTGCTGCCGAAAAAGCTATAGCGCTAGAGAATATGAAACGGCTAGATCCTAATAATCCAAATGTGCTCGGATAAGTAATGAAGGTTGCAATTATCGGGCAAGGGTATGTGGGGCTGACAATCTCGGTCTTTGCAGCAGAGCATCATCTGGTTGTTGGCTTTGATATGAACCAAGGTGTGGTGGATGCGTTAAATCAGGGACGTTCACATATTGAGGGCGTTGCTTCAAGTGATTTAGCGAAGTGGATTGCTGCGGGAAGATATAAGGCAACGACAGATGCTGGAGATATTGCGGGTGCAGATGTAGTTGTGATTGCTGTGCCGACACCGCTAACTGGTGATCGAAAGCCTGATTTAACATTTGTGGAGGCAGCGTGTAAGACAATTGGTGAGAATGTGAAGGCTCCTGCCTTGATTATTAATGAGTCGACATCCTTTCCTGGAACGGTGCGTAATCTGATCAAGCCGCTAATTGAAAAGCATTCTGGTGGGGTTGAGCATATGTATGCCGTTTCTCCTGAGCGGGTGGATCCAGGTCGCACAGATTGGGATCAGAAGAACACACCTCGTCTCTATGCTGGGCTTACCCCAGAGGCATCACTTGCTGTGCGTGATTTCTATTCAACCTTCTGCGATAACTTGATTGAGGTTTCATCGCCCGAGGTGGCAGAGTCGGCGAAGTTATTTGAAAATACATTTAGACAGGTAAATATCGCTCTCGTTAATGAGTTTGCACAGATTGCACATGCCCTGGGTATTTCAGTCTATGAAACTTTGGATGCGGCGGCGACAAAGCCGTATGGGTTTATGAAATTTATGCCAAGTGCTGGTGTGGGTGGGCACTGTATTCCGGTGGATCCATCGTATTTAGCGCATACTGCGGCAGGCCTTGGCGTGCCTGCGACATTTATCGAGCGGGCAAATGAGGTAAATCTGGAGATGGCGGCATACGTAGTTGGTCGCGTGGCTGCAGATAACGGTGGATCTTTAGCGGGTAAAAAGGTGCAGGTTGTTGGCGTTGCCTATAAGGCAAATGTTGCAGATGTAAGAGAGACACCGGCAGAGCCGGTCATTGAAGAACTTAAAAAGGCTGGCGCTCTGGTCACGTGGAGTGATGATCTTGTGAGTACGTGGATGGGTGAATCTTCAACGCCATTGGGGGGTGCTGATATTGCAATTGTGGTGACGTTGCATTCAGTGACAGATGCAGATGCTGTTATGAAGTCTGCGCCGTATGTCTTTGATACAACTGGAAAAGTTGGCGCTAGCTTTACTTTGTAGCGTTATTCATTGATTGCGCAACATCATCAATAATTGTTGCCAGCGTATGTTCTGGTTGCCATGAGATTGTCTTTTTTATCTTGGTGATGTCAGGAACGCGGCGCTGCATATCTTCAAATCCGGCGGGGTAGGCATCGGCATAGGGGGTGTAGGTGATGGTGGATGTGGAATTTGTCTGTTTGATGATCTGTTCGGCTAGTTGCTTCATTGTTGTTTCACCAACGCCGCCGACGTTGAAGACATCGCCGATTGTTGAATCGGTGGCGGCTAAGGTGAGGATTGCTTTGATGGCATCGGCGACGTGGCAGAAGACGCGTGATTGTGATCCATCGCCATAGATGGTGATGGGTTCATTGGCCAGGGCTGATTGCACAAAGCGGGGCAGGACCATTCCGTAGCGACCACTTTGGCGTGGGCCGACGGTGTTAAAGAGGCGAACCGTGGTGACTTTAAGTCCTTGGGTGGTGTGCAGTGAATGTGCGATGGCTTCTTCAAGTGCTTTTGCATCAGAGTATGTCCAGCGAATTTTCTGTGGTGCACCAACAACGCGATCTGATTCTTCATGTAATGGTTGTTCTGGGTTCTTACCGTAGATCTCAGATGTGCTTGCGATGATGATGCGTTTATTGAATTTGGTGGCAGCGTTGAGGACAACTTCAGAGCCGGTGAAGTTAACCGATACTGATTCGATTGTTTTCTCCAAGATTGTGCTCACGCCTAAGGCGGCGGCCATGTGGAGGATGAGGTCGGAGTTTTCAACGAGGGATTCAACGAGTGCTTGGTCTCGGATATCGCCTTGGTGGATTTCAATCTGATCTTTGATGCTGGCGATATTGGCAGCTGATCCGGTGGAGAGGTTATCCAGGATGGTGACGGTATCCCCACGGGCGATCAGGGCGTCGGCTAAGTGTGAGCCGATAAAACCTGCACCACCGGTGATAAATACGCGCATAAGGGGCAGTCTACGGGTTGTTCTGGGGGGTTTGGGGCTTATCTGGGGTTAGGCAGTCGGTGCGCTGACGGCGTTCAGGGCTAAGACTTCATCGGGTGCGAGCTCGATAATCTGCACGATCTCTTCCAGTTGTTCAGCGGTGCGCGCTGATGCGATCGGTGTGCTTAGTTGTGGATTTGATCGTAGCCAGGCGAGTGAGACAGCGCTGACGCTGCAGTTGTGCGCTTCTGCGATCTGATCCATGACGGCCAAGGTTGCATATCCCTTAGGCGTTGCAAACTCTTTGACGCCTTCTGCGCGAACTGATTCGACGACTTTTCCTTCGCGGTATTTACCTGAAAGAAATCCGCGGGCAAGACCGTAGAAAGGGATGGCGGAGATTCCGTGGGCAGCTAAGACTGGTTGTTGCTCTGATTCAAAGGGATTACGAGATACAAGGTTGTATTGATCTTGAAGTGCAATGTAGCTAGGAAGATTGTGCTTTGCTGAGACATCGAGCGCTTCTTGCAAACGAGCACCGGTGTATTGCGAGGCTGCTATGTAGCGCACCTTTCCTTCGGCGATTAACTGTGCGAAGGCACCGAGTACATCTTCGAGTGGAATTGTTGGGTCATCGTGGTGGGCGTAATAAATATCGATGTGATCTGATTGCAAGCGCTTGAGTGAATCGTTGCAGGCAGCAATGATGTTATCTGGGTGAAGTCCGGGGCGGGTAGGAAGCTTGGCAACTTTGGTGGCAACAACCATTTCGTTACGGTTACCTTTTTTTGCCATCCAATTGCCGATGATTGTTTCGGATTCTCCTCCGACATTTCCTTCTTTCCACGCTGAATACATATCTGCGGTATCAACGAAGTTTCCGCCATGGGATCGATAGGCATCAAGGACGGCGTGGGATTGGGGCTCATCCGCGCTCCAGCCAAAGACATTGGTGCCTAGGCATAATGGGTGAACGACGAGATCTGTCTCAGGAATAGTGATCATGGGTGCAACGGTAGGGCAAGATTGGCACATGGTCGAAACAACGGGTGGCTTCACAAGCGAAGCTTTAGCGCTCGAGGCTAAGACATTGGTCTTGGCTTCCCTAACGCAGGCAGAGGCCCTTGAGATCGGCGAGATTGCGGTGGCGCTCGGGCGCGGGCGAAAAGCGCCGATTGCGATCGAGGTGAAGATGGGTGCGTGGAGTGTTTTTCACGCATCGTTGCCGGGATCAACGCCAGAAAATGATTCATGGATTGCGCGAAAGGCGCGCGTTGTTTTAGCAACAGGTCGATCAACGATGCATGAACGAGTAGATGCCGAGGAGCGTGGTGTTAATTGGTATGACGAAAAAGGATTATCGGAGGAGTTACATGCAATCCATGGTGGTGCGCTCGCACTTAGCGTTTCAGGACTTGGTTGCGTGGGCATGTTAATTATTTCAGGGTTACCACAAGTGGAGGATCATTTATTCGCCGTAGAAGTTCTCACTGAGTTTTTAGCGCGTAAAGGAGAACTCGCGTGAGTATCTGGGTCTGCGGTGAAGTGCTGATTGATATCTTGCCAACTGGTCCCGTTGTTGGTGGAGGGCCAGCCAATACAGCGAAGGCGTTGGCACGGCTGGGACATAATGTGAATTTTATTGATGGCATATCAAGTGATGCATATGGGCAATCAGCGCGGGCTGAGTTATTGCGTGATGGTGTGAATTTAGATTTAGCACAATTAAGTGATAAACCAACATGTACTGCCACAGTCACACTCGATGCTGCCGGTGCTGCCTCATATGAATTTCTGATTGATGGAACTGCCACCTTTGATTTCGAGGCTTCATGGCTACCTGATCCTTATCGCTATCAACCACAGGTGTTACATATCGGAACACTTGTCACCGTAATTGAGCCAGGAGCATCAGCGCTCTATGACTGGGCGATGCAGGTGGCGGAGTTTGCACCCATTATCTTTGATCCAAATATTCGCCCATCAGTGCAACCAGATCGCGATTTATATGAAGCGGCCGTTGAGAAATGGGCGGCGTTATCTGCTGTTATTAAGGTCAGCGATGATGATGTGGCGTGGTTATTTCCAGGTCAATCAATAGATGACGTGGCCAATCGTTGGATTAGTGATGGAGTCTTCTTAGTTGTTGTGACTCGTGGTGCCAATGGTTTAGTTGGCTTTACCGCTGATGGTCGTGTTGAAGTGCCAGGTGTGATAGTAGATGTCGTCGATACTGTGGGCGCAGGAGATACAGTCGGAGCGATTGTTGTCGAAGCAATGGTTGCGCACGGTTTGATAGAACTTCGTGGGGATCTCTTGCGTGATGTTTTGGTGCGCGCAGCCAGCGCTGCGGCGATTACCTGTTCACGGCAAGGCGCGCAGCCACCGTATAAGCATGAACTACCAAGTAGTGAGGTGAAGTAATGCAATATATCGATGATGCTGATTTTCAGATTCGCATCGATGATGATCAAGGGGCGAATATCGCATCCGTCATCTGGCGCGAGATGGAGTTTGCCTTGCCGTTTCGTGGATCGCCGCTGAATTACGGTTGGTACAGCCTCGCTCCATGGGCGGGGCGTATTCGAGATGGTCTGATTACATCGCCGACAACAGGTGAACATCAATTACCAACAAATCTCATGCCGCCACATGCAATACATGGATTTGGTTTTGTTTCATCATGGCAAGAGATTGGTCCTGGTCGATCGCTACTGCATCTACCAAAGCCATATGGCGGTGCGACGGTAGAACAGAAAGTTGAAGTCTTAGATGATGCGATTCGTTGGTCACTGGAATATGATGCTGGCGATTGCGATTTGCCGGCATGGTTAGGTTTTCATCCATGGTTTCCACGTGAATTAGATCGCGGCGGAATACTCGAACTTGAATTTTCTGCAGAGAAGATGCTCAAGCGCGATGATGAAGGAATTGCAACATCTGAGTTAATCGCACCAGGACGCGAGCCTTGGGATGATGCATTTACTGGCATTCGCGGGACGCCAGCGCTGATTTGGGAAGATGCTGCGCGCATTGATATTGAATCAGATGCGCCATGGTGGGTTGTTTATACCGAAGATTCTGATGCAATCTGTGTAGAGCCACAGACTGCCCCACCTGATGCGGCAAATCTTGGAATTCGTGGCGAACATTACCTGGAAGCGCTCTTTGTATTCACTGCTCAGTAAGTAATTTCTGCGCCGCCTTTATAGGATAACGCTGTGGCTACTGAGATTAATCGCGAACATTTAAAGAAGTTGCGCGCCATCGAAGATGCACGTTTTCTTGATACCCATAAGAAATCAGCTCTCGAGTTTGAGCGCTCAAAAAAGGTGATGCATGAAGGTGTGCCGATGTCATGGATGGCTAAGTGGCCTGGTGATCACGCAGTCTTTGTTAAAAGCGCTAAAGGTGCTCACTTTGAAGATATTGATGGCAATACATATATTGATTTTTGTTTAGGCGATACCGGCTCGATGACTGGCCACTCACCTGCTGCCACGGTGGCTGCAATTACAGCACAGGCTGCTAAGGGAATTACTGCGATGCTTCCGACCGAAGATGCCTCGATCGTATCTGCCGAACTTGCCGCGCGCTTTGGTCTGCCATTGTGGCAATTTACTGTGACGGCAACTGATGCTAATCGCCATGTGATTCGTTACGCTCGCATGATCACGGGGCGATCAAAGATTATTGTGATTGATAAGTGCTATCACGGAAGTGTGGATGAAACCTTTGCAACGTTAGATGCGCAAGGTGCGACAATTAAGCGCGATGGAAATATCGGTGCGCCTGTTGATTTAGCGCAGACAACGCGCGTTGTTGAATTTAATGATCTGTCGGCGATGGAAACAGCGTTAGCGCACGGCGATGTTGCTGCGATCTTGCTGGAACCTGCGATGACAAATATCGGCATTGTCTTGCCCGAGGATGGTTATCTGGTTGGGGTGCAGGATTTAGCGAAGAAATATGGCGCGCTATTAATTATTGATGAGACACATACGATCTCAGTCGGCTTTGGTGGGATGACGGCCGATCTTGGCCTGAAGCCTGATTTCTTCACGATCGGTAAGGCCATTGCTGGCGGTGTTCCGGTGGGAACATTTGGAATGACGCATGCTGTGGCTGATGCGATTAAGGCAAAGGTGCAGTTAGAGATTATTGATACTGGTGGAATTGGTTCAACTTTGGCGGGAAATGCCTTATCACTTGCTGCGATGCGTGCGACCTTAAGTGAAGTGCTTACACGAGAGGCTTTTGCGCACATGATCGCGCTGGGCGATCGATGGTCAGATGGCGTTGATGCAGCGATTGAAAAGTATGACTTGCCGTGGCATTGCAATCGATTGGGTGCACGTGGTGAATACATATTCGCACCCGATGCTCCGCGTACTGGGCAAGAGGCGGCAGATGGTGGCGACTTTGAACTTGAGCAATACATACATTTACGTTTACTTAATGATGGAATCTTGATGACGCCATTTCACAATATGGCGTTGATGTCGCCTGCGACAACTGCTGCCGATGTTGATGCGCATACTGCGATCTTTGACAAGATCTGCGCTGACTTAGTTGCGGGCTAGTTAAAGCCGAGTGATGTGTAGAGGCCTTTGCCGGCTTCGTTATCGGCATCGACATACAAGATTGATTGCTTGATGCCCTTATTGCGTAGGTAGATCAGCCCTTCGTTGCAGACTGTTTTACCGATGCCTTTACCGTGTTCTTCTGGGTCAACCCCGATGACATATAACTCACCGACGGGATCGGCGTTGACCAGATCTTGGTGAATCTTTGTCCAGCAGAAGCCAACGATGGTGGAATCGTGCAAGCAGAGGAAGAAACCAGATGGATCAAACCAAGGCTCTGACATACGGTTTTCAAGATCTGCCATAACCCAATTACCTTGATCGGGGTGATCGATAAAGATTCTATTGTTGAGTGCAAGCCACGATTGCGCATGTGCGGCGGGATCAAAGGTGATGAATGTGTAGGGGTGGGGAATGTGTTCAATTGGATCAGTGAGTGAACGTGAGAGTTTGAGAATATGGCGCATTAGATGCGCTCAGATACGGGGCTATCTTTTCCATTCGATGGAAGCGTGAAGCGATAACCGACGTTGCGGACAGTTCCGATAATTGATTCAAACTCTGGGCCAAGTTTTGAACGTAGGCGACGAATATGAACATCGACTGTGCGCGTACCACCGAAATAGTCATAGCCCCAGATCTCTTGCAGTAACTGTGCGCGAGTAAAGACGCGACCTGGGTGTTGGGCGAAGTGCTTGAGTAATTCAAATTCTTTAAATGTGAGATCGAGTGAGCGACCCTTGATCTTGGCCGTGTATGTGTTTTCATCGATAACAACATCGCCTTGACGAATTTCATGAGCAGTTGGATCGCTAGCAAGATGCGCGGCATCGCGTCGACCAATTGCAATGCGAATGCGTGCTTCGATCTCTGCAGGACCTGCGGTGTCGAGCATGACATCATCGAGTCCCCACTCAGATGTGAATGCGCTGAGGCCGCCTTCAGTTGTAATTGCAATCACTGGTGCACTTACTCCAGTTGTAGTAAGTAACTTTGAAAAGCTCTTTACGTTAGGAAGATCGGTACGTGCATCGATAAAGACAAGATCCATCACTGGTGCATCAATTAATACAGATGCTTCAAGTGGAAGAATTTTGATTGTGTGTTGCAAAAGTCCAAGTGCTGGAAGAACCTGCGCGCTGGCGCCAGCGGAGTTTGTTAATAGCAATACCTTTGCCATCTCACACCGCTCATTCTTCTTACGCGCTATAGCCTCTGATTGGCTAACTTGTCCTAAGTAGGCGAGGATACTCTTGTGAAATCACTACTTCCACTCCTTGCCGTATTGGCTGCAGCGAGCGTATTTGGTATCTGGTTTCGCCGTACGCGCGGTGAATTTCGCCGTAAGAAGACAGTCGATGGACCGCGTCTGACCTCGGATCAGATTGGTATCGCCCTCGGTGAGCGAGTCACGATGGTGCAGTTCTCATCTGCTTTCTGTTCACCATGTCGGGCAACGCGTGTTCTGCTTGAGCAGATGGTGCAGACGATGCCCGATGTTGCTTACGTTCATATCGATGCTGAATCACATCTTGAACTTGTCCGTCAGCTCAATATTCTCTCAACGCCAACAACGCTCTTTCTCAATCGCGATGGGACCGAAGTTGGACGTGCGATGGGCACACCTAAGCGCAGCCAAGTGCTCACAGCCGTTGCTGCCGTTCAGTAATTCACGCTCACTGCCCCCGCTTTCTGCAAGGCTTTCGCAAGTAGCGACATCACCAAACCTTCTTTACACTTACGCCATGCAACGCATCTCTACTGGCTTATTTACCAAGCGCCGAGTCATTGACTACGGACGCTTAGCCGGCGCTTTGTGTCGAATGTAATTGTTGCAACGTAAAAACAATTATTCATCCGACGACAAAAAGAGGAAAAAAATGAGTTCAGTAACTTCAGTAAAGTCAATTGAAATTGATGCACGTGGTCCACGTTTTTCTGCTGCAATCACAACGTTAGTTCTAGCGTTAGCACTTGTCACCGGTTCTATCTGGGTAATTGCATTTCAAGCGATCGTCTTTGCAATCGGTGCAACAAAAGGTCCACAGTTCACACCATATGCATTTATCTATCGCTCGTTGATCAAGCCACGTTTGAAGTCACCGCTACGCACTGAAGATGTGCGACCACCTAAGTTTGCGCAATTAATTGGCCTTGCCTTTGCAATTGTCGCAATAGCCGGCGCTGCGACAGGAACCTCCGTGGTGTTCACTGTCGCGGTTGCCGCTGCTTTAGCTGCCGCCTTTCTCAATGCAGCCTTTGATTTCTGCCTCGGGTGCCAGGTGTATCTCGTCTTGGCCCGTATTCGTTCAAATTAGCAAAAGATAAGTAGGATTTACTCATGGCAGAACAGCACGAATTACGCGATAAGGGTTTGCGCCTGACACCACAGCGAGAGCTTGTTCTCTCTGCTGTGCGATCACTTGGACATGCAACACCTGAAGAGGTGGCAGAGCGTGTGCGTCAGACGCATCCTGGTATCAATTTATCTACCGTGTATCGCAATCTTGAAACACTTGAGAATGTAGGGCTAGTTCAACATACACACCTTGGACATGGTGGTGCCACCTATCACGCCGCTGAAGAGATGACACACCTTCACCTAGTCTGCGGAAAATGCGGATCAGTCGGCGATGCACCAATCGATGCTGCTGCGAATTTTGTACAGAACTTGGCTGATGATTATGGATTTAAGACAGATGTCACGCACTTTGCGGTCTATGGCACCTGCGCCGCATGTGTAGAGAAGTAGTTCTACACTTAAACACATGACCGCTGTATTTGTGGAAGAGGGCCCTGATAAAGGTGCCATCTGGCACTTCGGCGAACCAAATAAAGAACAACGTGCACTCGAAGCAGGAACGGCATGGGCAGATCTCTCGCATTTGAAAGTTATTGCTGTCGCAGGCGTTGATCGCCTGACCTGGTTGCACGATGTAACAACACAACATCTGTCGGCGCTTCCTGCAGGCGAATGGGTTGATGTGATGGTTTTAGATCCACGCGGTCATGTTGAATATCAATTCTTACTTGTCGATGATGGATCAACTTCATGGTTAGTTGTAGCGCCAGATTATTGTGAAGGTTTACTTGCGTATTTAACGAAGATGATCTTTACCCGCCAAGTCGAAGTGCGTGATGCCAGCGATGAGTTTGCGCTCTTGCGCGCACCAGGTGTTGCAACCGCACTTGGCGGGCCGTATGCACTTGTCCCACGCAATGAATTAGCTGAGATGCGTACCGCCTTTGATGCACATGCAATGCAGGTGGGAACATGGGCACTTGACGCTCTTCGCGTTGCTGCTGGACGTCCACGTATTGGTTTTGATACCGATCATAAATCGATCCCTAATGAACTCGGAGTATTAGGCGGGGCCGTACATATGAATAAGGGTTGCTATCGCGGACAAGAAACTGTGGCCAAGATATTTAATCTTGGCAACCCACCGCGTCGCCTTGTAATGCTGCACCTTGATGGAAGCGCGGTTGTGATGCCAAATCCCGGTACTCCAGTTGAAAACAATGGCGTCACTGTTGGATTCCTCGGAACCGTCGCTCGCCATCACGAACTGGGGCCGATCGCACTGGCCGTTATCAAGCGAACCACCCCAGTTGAAGCAACGCTAATAGTTGCTGGCGTAAGTGCGGCGCAGCAAGTAATAGTTCCTCTCTAATTTCGTTACTCTTCTACCTATGGAGACGATCACTGTTGCAGCCGTAGGCGTAGTCGCAGCGTTGGTTTCGATTGGATTGGCATTTCTTGGTTTTCGTTCATATCGCCCATCGCAGGCGCAGAATCCTCGTACATATAAGAGAGGCAGAGTTTAATGGTCTTTACCATCCCCGAAGGTCTGCACCCTGATCTCAATCCGCTTGCCTGGATGATCGGTACATGGCGCGGTAAAGGTCGCGGTGAATACCCAACGATCGATACCTTTGAATACGCACATGAAGTTGTCTTTAACCACGACGGACGTCCCTTTATGACCTACTACTCGCGCTCATGGATCATCGACGAGAACGGTGACATCGTCCGCCCGGCCGCATCCGAAACTGGTTTCTGGCGCGTAAAACCAAATAACGTGTTGGAAGTAAATATTTCTCACTCAACTGGAATTACAGAGGGTTGGGTCGGACAATTTGATGGTCCGAAGATTCAACTAGTGATGGATCAAGGTTATTCCGCGCCATCTGCAAAAATTGTTACAGCAGGTGTGCGTCTCTATGGTCTGGTTGCTGGCGAATTATTTTTTGCCTATGACATGGCGGCAGAAGGACAAGAACTGCAAGCACATATCTGGTCATCTTTAGAACGGCAGAGCGAATGAGTACTGATGCCATCCTTGCCGAGTACGTTCGTGATGGCGTTGTCGAATCATCACACCGTGGCTATCTCTTAGCGTTGAATTCAGATGGAAGTATTCATCGCCAACTCGGTGATGTGGATGCGCTGATCTACCCGCGATCAACAATTAAATCTATTCAAGCATCTGCCATGGTGCGCAATGGCCTTGATCTGGAGCCACGCTTATTAGCTTTAGCTGCATCAAGTCATTCAGGAGCTGCGATGCACCTTGCTGGTGTGCGCGAAATATTGGCACTTGCTGGCCTTACTGAAGATGCGCTGCAATGTTCACTTGATCGCCCGCTAGGGGAAGCGGAACGAAAAGCATGGGGAGATAAAGAGCCAACACGGATCACCATGAATTGCAGTGGAAAGCATTCTGCGATGCTTCTTACCTGTGTAAAAAATAATTGGCCGATCGAGAATTACTTAGATCCAGCGCACCCTTTGCAGGTTGCGTGTAAGGCAGAGCTTGAAGCGCTAGCTGGAGAAACAATAACGCTCACAAGTACAGATGGTTGTGGCGCACCATTATTTCTCCTCACCGTTGCAGGTCTTGCTCGTGCAATTCGTGCGATCACAATCTCTTCTGACCCAATTCATCACAGTGTGATCGATGCATGTCGTACACATCCACTTATGGTTGCTGGCAATGCGCGTCTGACAACAGAGATGATGCAGAACGTCCCAGGGTTATTTATGAAAGATGGAGCAGAGGCGGTTGAGATTGCATCCCTTGCTGATGGCCGCACCTTTGTATTTAAAGTAAGCGATGGCAGCTTGAGGCCCTTTCGTACATTGACACATGCATGCCTTGAATCTTTCGGTGTTCCGAGCCCATTTGAGCCTGAAAAGGTGATGGGTGGCGCGCGCGTGATTGGCACTATTCGCGCAACCTTCTAATTAGTTCTACCCTTTACCAATGAATCCCCGCATCGCCACATTGATGGTGCATACCTCGCCTCTGGATCAACCGGGTATTGGCGATGCTGGCGGCATGAATATCTATGTCGTTGAAAGCGCTGAAAGAATGGCGGCGGTGGGTGTCTCAGTAGATATCTTTACACGTAGGCAAAACCCAGAACTTCCTGACATTGTTGAAATTTCGCCAGGTGTTCGTGTGCGACATTTAAATGTTGGCTCAGCATCTGCGACAAAAGAGGACTTACCAGCACTAATCCCAGGACTCTCTGATGCGTTCTCTTCGGTGCTTGAGAGCGAAAAGTTTGATGTATTGCACTCACATTATTGGCTTTCAGGAAAAGTTGCGATGCCTTCTGTAAAGAGATTTGGTATTCCACTTGCACACACCATGCACACAATGGCGCGCGTTAAGAATATGAATTTAGCTGAAGGCGAGAGACCCGAACCAATGATTCGTGTGCAGGGCGAGACACAAGTAGTTGCTGCAGCAGATGCGTTGATTGCAAATACTGATGCCGAAGCAGCCAGCCTTGTTTCGCTCTATCAAGCATGTCCAGATTCAGTTAGCGTTGTCAGCCCTGGCGTTGATCTCTATACATTTACTGCAGGTAAGGGTCGCAAGGCTGCCCGTGAAGCAGTCGGTCTGCCACTTGATGCACACGTTTTAGCCTTTGTCGGTCGAATCCAGCCACATAAAGGTCCTGAAGTTCTTATTCGCGCGGTTGCTGAAATGCTTTCGCACTCACCACACCTTCGCCCAAAATTGATTACTTTAATTATGGGTGGCGCATCTGGTTCTGGCGTTGGAGAAGTTGAACGGTTAAAAGATTTGGTGAGCTGGCTTGGTATCGGCGATGTTGTCAGGTTTTTAGATCCTGTTCCGCGTGTTGATTTACCACAGTGGTATCGCGCGGCAGATTTAGTCTGTGTACCAAGTTACTCTGAAAGTTTTGGACTTGTCGCACTCGAAGCACAAGCCTGCGGAACCCCAGTTGTTGCTACTGCAGTAGGAGGGCTTCGCACCGCGATTGCAGATGGTATCTCTGGAGTACTTGTTGATGGACACGATCCACGCGCGTGGTCATCAATTCTCGCCCGCCTCATTCAAGAGCCACAGCGCCGGGTACTGCTATCAATGGGGGCGATTGAGCATGCATCGCACTTTGGTTGGGATGCAACTGCGCGCGGCACGCTAGATATCTATGATCGCATCATTGGCACCAAAGCCTCACAACGTAAAATTATTGGTTAGTGATGTCTACAAATATCGTTTCACTTATTCAATCTTTTCTGGATAGCCAAGGGTTGGAATACGATCACCCAACAGAGAAAACATTTCTTGTCTCCCTTCCCGGCACAACAAAACTTGCAACTCATTGCGCACTTATCGTTGGTGACCACACCTTGAGTGTGAACGCATTTGTGATTAGAAAACCTGATGAGAATGCTGGTGATGTACACGCATGGTGCATGCTTAAAAATGCATCGATGTATGGAATCGCTTTTGCCACCAATGAACTTGGTGATATCTATCTTGTTGGACGCCTGCCATTAGGTGCGGTAAATGAGATTGAACTCGATAGATTGCTGGGCTCTATCTTGCAATATGCCGATAACGCCTTCAATCCACTCCTTGAACTCGGATTCGCAGATGCGATTCGCCGAGAGTGGGCGTGGCGAGTAAGTCGTGGTGAGTCGCTGGCAAATCTCGACGCTTTTCAACATTTAATTTAACTCAATAGTATTCATCTGCATTAAGATCACCACATGAATCTCATCCTTTTGCGCCACGGTGAATCCGAATGGAATGCCATGAATCTCTTTACCGGTTGGGTCGATGTTCGCCTTTCACCAAAAGGTGAAGATGAAGCACGACGCGGTGGTGTGCTCCTGAAAGAGCGCAACCTTCTACCTGATGTCGTACACACATCTTTGTTGCGTCGCGCCATTACGACATCGCAGTTGGCACTTGATTCGTGCGACCGTCATTGGATTCCTGTGGCGAGATCATGGCGTCTTAATGAACGTCATTACGGTGCTCTGCAAGGAAAAGATAAGGCGCAGACATTGGCCCAATATGGCGAGGAACAGTTTGCACTCTGGCGCCGCTCATTTGATGTGCCACCTCCGCCGATCGTTGATGGCAGTGAGTATTCGCAAGATTCTGATCCACGATATAGCGATCTAGGAGCTGACCTACCACGGACAGAGTGCTTGAAAGATGTCGTCATACGAATGATGCCGTACTGGCACGATTCGATTGTCCCTGATTTAAAGAGTGGCCACACAGTTTTAGTGACAGCTCACGGCAATTCATTGCGAGCACTTGTAAAACATCTTGATGGAATTAGCGATGAAGATATCGCTGGGCTCAATATTCCAACAGGAATTCCACTTCACTATGTACTCAACGCCGACCTCACACCGAAAGTTAAGGGCGGGGAATATTTAGATCCTGATGCAGCGCGTGATGCGATCACAGCCGTTGCAAACCAAGGAAAGAAGTAAACTAGAGAGCTGGTTGACCTTCAGATGCGTACTCACCATTAACTAGGAAGTAGACGCGTCGCGCGATCGAGACCGCATGATCGGCGCAACGCTCGTAGTAACGACCGAGCAAAGTCATATCAATTGCTGTCTCAATTCCGTGAGACCAAGAATCATCAAGGAGTGCGATAAAGAGTGCACGATGTAATTTATCCATCTCGTCATCATCGGTCTCAAGTTCGATTGCTGCCTGAAGATCTTGTGTCTTAACCACATGTGTTGATTTATCAATGATCTTTACCGCGGTCTTACCCATTGATTCAATTGTAGAAATTAATTCTGCTGGAACGCTCACATTTGGATAGCGCATGCGAGCAAGTTTTGCTACGTGATGGCAGAGATCGCCCATACGCTCAAGGTCTGCGCTCATGCGCAGTGAGGTCACCAAGATACGAAGATCTTGCGCAACCGGTTGTTGGCGCGCCATCAGATTAATTGCACGCGCCTCAAGATCGTGTTGAATTGTGTCGAGCTTTTCATCATCTGCAATAACGCTCTCGGCTAATTTGATATCTGCCTTAAGCAGCGCTTCGGTGGAGCGGACCATTGCAAGAGAGACTAACTCTCCCATTGTGACAAGAGTGGCTTGTATGGAATCAAGTTCTTCGTGAAAGGCGCTTCTCATTCCTCAAGTTTACTTGAATTGGCCACCATTCGGGATGACATTTATGAATAGCGCCTGAACAATAGGCGAAGACTTATCCTTTCTTCGGCGCTATAGGGCTTCTGCCTACATTCCAACCCCCGCACCCTTCTACTATAGGCACATGTTTACTCCACGTCGTAGAGGCGAAGAGATCCCTGCGCAAGCAGAAATTTCAATGGAGGCGATAGATCTATTGAAGATCGTTGATGCCGAGTACATCATTCTCTCAGCACAAGATGCAGTTCTTGAAAATTCTCAAGGCATACTTTCACTTGGAATCTTGCGTGATGGGCGGATTGGTTCCCAACCAATATTTAACTTGGTCCGCGCTGTCCGTCGATCTGGAAAGTATCAGGAAGAGACACTAGAACTTCCGCGCGGCCCCCTCGGCAGCGGAACACACGATCTTCTCGTTCGCGTTACGCCAATGGGCAGCAATGGTTTGATTGCCATTCTTATCTTTGATGATTCTGAATTCGCACGGTTGAATTCAATGCGCCGTGATTTTGTTGCCAATATTTCACATGAGCTCAAGACACCGATTGGTGCGCTATCAATATTGGCAGAGGCCGTTTTAGAGGCATCTGATGATCCCGCTGCAATTAAGAAATTCGCCTCACGTATGCAGATTGAAGCGGTAAGACTTTCAGAGCTGGTGCAAGAAGTCATCAATCTTTCACGGCTGCAAGATGAAGACCCGCTGCAGGATGCGGAAGTTCTAGATGTGGCAGTGATTGCACGTTTTGCAATCGATGAGTGTCGATTATCTGCCGATAAGCGAAAGATAGAGATTGTGATTGCAGATACACCATCATGTTTTGTGCTTGGCGATCAGAGCCAGCTGCATATGGCGATAAGTAATCTCATTCAAAATGCAATCAACTACAGTCCAGAATCAACGCGCGTAGGTGTTGCAGTAACTTGCACCGACGACCTTGTTGAATTCACAGTGACAGATCAAGGTGTAGGAATTCCTGATAAAGATCTTGAGCGCATCTTCGAACGCTTTTATCGCGTTGATCCAGCCCGCTCTCGCGAAACAGGTGGCACTGGTCTTGGGCTTTCAATAGTAAAACATGTTGCCAGTAATCACGGTGGAGATATCAGCGTCTGGAGTTTGGAAGGACAAGGAAGTACCTTTACCTTGCGTTTGCCGCGGGCTAAAGATCTTTCTTCACTAAACGATGAAAGTGAGAAATAAAGATGACAAAAATTCTCGTTGTAGAAGATGAAGAGTCATTTTCGGAAGCCCTGGCATATTTGCTAGGCCGCGAAGGCTTTGATGTCACTGTGGCCGACAGCGGGCCGAAAGCTATTGAGGAATTTGACCGCGGAGGCGCAGACCTCGTTCTTCTCGACCTCATGTTGCCGGGGCTCTCTGGTACCGAAGTCTGCAGGCAATTACGTCAACGCTCTGATGTTCCCATCATTATGCTCACCGCCAAAGATTCTGAGGTCGATAAAGTCGTGGGCCTTGAACTTGGTGCTGATGATTATGTGACCAAGCCATATTCTTCACGCGAATTAGTAGCTCGTATTCGCGCAGTCCTGCGGAGAAATTCTGATCTAGGTGACACTGAGCCAGAATCTGGGACTTTAACAGTGGGACCAGTGCGTCTTGATACCGAACGGCATGTAATTTCTATCAATGGTGATCCCGTTCAATTCCCGCTGAAAGAGTTTGAACTTCTCGAATACCTGATGCGAAATTGCGATCGAGTGCTTACTCGTACACAGATTATCGATCGTGTCTGGGGAAATGACTATGTGGGAGATACCAAGACGCTAGATGTTCACATCAAACGTCTGCGCGCAAAGATTGAAGATGACCCAGCAAATCCAATTTATATTCAGACAGTTCGGGGCCTTGGTTACAAGATGGAGAGTAAGTAATTAATCTCCAGCCGTGGCTGTATCTGCTGATGTGAGTTGACTTCCAGAGATCACATTCTTAAAGTCATCGCGCTTGTCACGAATAATCACTTCTGCTGAGACAAAGCCAGCCTTTGCAAATCCAATGGAAACCTTCACATTGGTTCCAGCCTTTGGGTTAACGCCGAAGAAAACAGCCTTAGCGTTGGCCTGCTCGCCTTCAAAGAAGATTGGCTTATTTGTCAGAAGGCTTGTCTCACCAGTGAGCGTTGCTTGAACGCCATTAACCGAAAAGCCTAACAATTGATCGGGATCTGAGCCCTGATTAATAATAGTTCCAACGATGACAGCAGCACCATCACCAGTGTCAACCAAAGTCAAATTAACTACGCGAATCTCGCTACCGTTTTCATTAATAGTAATTTCATTTCCATCAGTAACGCGAGTGATGTTACGGGTCTCTGCATTAAGTCCAGCTGCACAACCTGAAAGAGCGAATGCGAGAACGAGCGTTGATGCAATAAGAATTGATGTGCGGAGCATGTCGGTATTCTCTCATGTCTATACGGAAAAAATGACACTTGCCAAATTGTCAAGTGGTATCCACGCGTGAAAGTAGTCATATTTTCTACGAAAGTATTCAGGTTTTATCTGTCAGTGAGGGCTGGTAGAATTGGTCGTCTAGCGAAGGGCAACACATGACATTTAAGGTCGGCGAAACCGTTGTTTATCCTCATCACGGAGCAGCTCTTATCGAGGCAATTGAAACTCGAGTAATTCCTGCAGATAATGTCGATCTCGTCGGTGTTCGCGATGTTGTCGATAGCGCCGGCCTAGATCGCGTATTTAGCGTTCTTCGCCAGCCATATACAGAAGAGCCAACAAACTGGTCACGTCGCTATAAGGCAAACCTCGAAAAGCTTGCCTCTGGTGATGTTATTAAGGTTGCAGAAGTTGTCCGCGATCTCTACCGTCGCGATCTCGACCGTGGGCTTTCCGCTGGTGAAAAGCGAATGCTGACAAAGGCAAAGCAGATTTTGGTCTCCGAGCTCGCACTTGCTGAGCACACAGATGAGATTAAAGCAGCAACAATTCTCGATGAGGTTCTTGCTTCCTAACGGAACGTCACACCATGATCGCTGCAATCATCGCCGCTGCAGGTAGCGGCGAACGCTTCGGTGCAGCAATTCCTAAAGCCCTGATTAACTGCGGTGATCGCACACTGATCGAACATGCCCTCGCATCGCTTTCGGCTGTTGTTGATGAGATCGTAATCACGGCACCAGCCGGATTTGAAGATAAGTTTCGCGAATTAGCAGGTGATCGCGCAACCGTTGTTACAGGTGGTGCGACACGAAGTGAGAGTGTTGGTATTGGATTAGCTGCACTGCCTGCTACATGCGAATTTGTCTTAGTTCATGATGCAGCTAGAGCACTCGCCAGCAGCGATCTTGCTCGTCGCGTGATCACTTGTCTACATAGCGGAGACGTTGCAGTGATCCCAGGTCTGCCACAGATTGATACCGTTAAAGTTGTAGATAGCGATGGATACGTTCTTGCAACTCCAGATCGTGCTCCTTTACGTCGAGTGCAGACGCCACAAGGATTTTCTTATGAGCTCTTAAAGCGTGCACATGCAGCAGGTGGAGATGCGACAGATGATGCCGCACTCGTTGAAAAACTTGGAGTACGAGTGCGCGTCATAGAAGGTGAAGAACGTGCAATCAAAATTACAACTCCTTCTGATTTAGCAACAGCGCTGCAGTACCTTGGAGCTACCAATGAATTCTCAACAGGTGTAGGAGTTGACTCTCATGCTTTTGCGCAAGGCCGTGAACTTTATCTAGCAGGTCTTCATTGGCCTGGCGAAGTTGGAGTTGATGGTCATTCAGATGGTGACGTTGCAGCACATGCAATCTGTGACGCTCTCTTTGCGGCATCAAATCTCGGTGATCTTGGAAGTAATTTCGGTACATCACGTCCTGAATATGCCGGCGCAAGTGGGGCGCAACTACTGCAAGAGACCACACGACTTGTAAATGCTGCTGGATATTCAATCTCTCATGTATCTGTACAGGTCATTGGAAATCGGCCAAAGATCGGTGCGCGCCGAGTCGAGGCAATTGCTGCTCTTTCTCACGCACTCAACGGCGCAGATGTGGCGCTGCTTGCAACAACTACCGATGGACTTGGCCTCACAGGTGAAGGAAAAGGGATTGCAGCGATTGCATCTGCACTGATTTTTAAGAATTAAACCCCACGGTAGACTTGGCACATGAGTTCGCTGCATCTATATGACACCCTCACGCGAACCACTTCTGCCTTCACACCCATCAAAGAAGGTCAGGTAGGTATTTATCTCTGTGGCGCAACTGTTCAAGCACCGCCACATATCGGCCATGTTCGCTCTGGTGTGAACTTCGATATTTTGCGACGCTGGCTTACCAAAAGTGGGTATGACGTCACCCTTATTCGTAATGTGACAGATATCGATGACAAGATTTTGCATAAGGCGGTACATGAACAAGCACCGTGGTGGGCTGTTGCGATGAAGTATGAGCGGGCATTTACTCAAGCCTACGAAGCGCTCAATGTTCTGCCTCCCACATATGAACCACGCGCCACCGGCCACATCACCCAGATGATTGAGTTGATGCAGATCTTGATTGAACGCGGTGCTGCATACGCCCCAGGAAATGGTGATGTGTATTTGGAGGTTCGAAAGTTATCGTCATACCTCACTCTTTCTCGCCAAAAAGTTGATGACTTATTAAGTGCAGCCGATGCAGATGAAACATTTAAGAAAGATCCGCGAGATTTCGCTCTCTGGAAGGCGGCAAAGCCTGGAGATCCATCGTGGCCAACACCATGGGGGGCGGGTCGACCTGGTTGGCATTTGGAATGCTCAGCAATGGCGCACGCGTACCTTGGTGAAAGTTTTGATATTCACGGCGGCGGACTTGATTTGATTTTTCCTCATCATGAAAATGAGATCGCACAATCGGAGGCGGCGGGTTACGGCTTTGCACAGCGCTGGTTACATAATGCGTGGGTAACGGCCTCTGGTGAAAAGATGAGCAAATCTTTAGGTAACTCACTTCAGGTGCACGAGTTGCTGAAAACTGTTCGCGGAATAGAACTTCGCTGGTATTTGGGAAGTGCGCATTACCGATCCATGTTGGAATTTTCACATGAAGCGCTTTCCGAATCAGCAGTTGCCTTTGGTCGCATTGAAACGTTTGTGCAGCGTTCAGTGGAAATTCTCGGCCACCTTCCAGAACCAGTTGTAAGTGAAGGTTTTGCAGCGGCGATGAATAATGACTTAGCAGTACCAGAAGCTCTCGCTGGAATATCAGAGGCGCTGCGACTTGGAAATATTGCGATCACGGCAGGAGATAAGGCTGGAATAGCAGCATCAGCTAGCGAGATTCGCGGAGCCCTTGATGTTTTGGGCTGTGATCCATTTGATCCAGCCTTTGCCACTGCTGGTGCTGCACAAGATCTGAATTCAGCGCTCGATGGCACAATAAAATTAGCGCTAGAACAGCGCGAGGCGGCTCGTGTGCGTAAGGATTTTGCTGCAGCAGATGCAATTCGCGATGGATTAGTTGCACTTGGAATTACTATTGAAGATAGCGCACAAGGGCCACGATGGTCGATCACACGAAGTGAGAGTAAATAAATGGCTGGTAATTCAAAACCACGTGGTGCGGTACGCGGATCTAAGAAGGGTCCTTCATCAGGATCCGGTGGAAACAATAAGCGACGCCTTGAAGGTAAAGGTCCAACACCTAAGGCCGAAGATCGCCCTTACCATGCAGCCGCTAAACGTAAGAAGGCTGCTGAAAAAGGGACAACAAAGCGCACAGGTACATCATCACCTCGCGCCGGAACTTCACCACGAAGTCGAAGTGAAAAACCTAAAGGTGAAATTGTTTCTGGCCGTAACGCAGTTCTAGAAGCGCTACGTGAGAACGTTCCGGCAACCGAACTTATTGTTGCTCGCAGTATCGATGTAGATGATCGCGTTGCAGAATCACTCAAACTCGCACTGCATCACGGTCTGAATATTCGCGAAGTTCATCGCGCCGAAATTGAAAATATCAATGCCAACAGCCAAGGAATTATCCTTGCAATTAAGCCTTATCAATATTCAAGTTTCCAAGAGATTGCAGAACAAGCAAACCATCCGATGATGATCATCGCACTTGATGGTGTAACTGATCCTCGAAACCTTGGTGCAATCGTGCGAAGCGCATCAGCATTTGGCGCAGCCGGTGTTGTGATGACAGAGCGCCGCGCCGCTGCGATGACAGCTGCGGCATGGAAGACATCAGCAGGAGCTGCAGCACGTTTGCGAGTTGCGCAGGTAACAAATCTTGCACGCACTATCGAAGATGCCCAGAAATTAGGCTGCTTTGTTGTTGGCCTCGATGGAGAATCTGATGTGACCCTAAGTGAGATGAAGGTCGCGCGTGAGAATCTGATGATTGTTGTCGGCAGTGAAGGAAAGGGCCTTTCACGTCTTGTTCGTGAAAAGTGTGACCTAGTTGTCTCTATTCCAATTATGGCTAGTACTGAATCACTTAATGCGAGTGTTGCAACAGCGATTGCCATGTTCTGGGTGGATGAGCAACGCCGCAAGAAATAAAAAGGGAAATGCAATGATTTATAACCGGTTTGTTGTTTGTGGTGACTCGTATAGCGAGGGCATGAGCGATGAAAAAATAGATGGCCAATACCGTGGTTGGGCTGATCGTGTTGCCGACGGGTTGGCTAAGAAATCGCCCGCATTTACCTACGCAAATCTGGCGGTACGCGGAAAGTTGTTGCAGCAAGTAATTGATGATCAACTACCGATTGCTCTGCAATATGTCACCGGGCCAGATACCTTGGTCTCATTTCACGCCGGTGCAAATGATGCGCTACGGCCAGGCTTTGATGCGGCTATAGCAAAAGAAAAGTACCAATCTGCAGTGCGCGCACTTGCTGCCACAGGAGCAACGGTGATGCTCTTTACAGTTTTGGAAGATACTGGAAATAAAGGTCGTGGATCAAAAGTCTGGCAGGAAAGATTTGGTGCATTCAATCGATCTATCCGCGAGGTCGCCGCAGAGGTAGGCGCAATCATCGTGGACGCAAATGGAGAGCGATTCTTGAGTGACCGTCGCTTCTTGGCATTTGATCGCCTTCATCTAAATTCAATAGGACATTACCGATGTGCCGAAGCTGTTTTAGAAAAACTTGGCTATGACTTTGACCCAGAGTGGCGTACACCTCTACCACCAGCGAAGCCAACGCCATGGATAAAAGAGCGTGCAGTTGGAGTTCTCTGGTTCTTTGTATTTGCACTTCCGTGGATTATTCGTCGACTTCGTGGGCGCTCATCAGGTGATGGACGTATGCCTAAATATCCTAAACTTACTTCCTGGCCTCTATAAATGAAGTTCTCTCTCCGCACCTTTATTCGTAACCTTGTGTTCACCCAACCCAGGAACACTAGTAAGGTGCCACGTATGGAGAATCTGACAGATCGTGAGATCAGTTGGCTTGCTTTTAATCAGCGAGTTCTTGAGTTGGCTGAAGATAAGAATATTCCACTCCTTGAGAGAGTGCGCTTTCTGACAATCTTTTCATCTAATCTTGATGAGTTTTATATGGTCCGTGTTGCTTCAGTTGTACGGAAGATTGAAAATAACATCACCATAAAAAACTCTGCCGGCTTTGCCCCGCAAGAGCTGCTGGCTGAGATTTCGCGAATAGTTAAAGATCTCATCGCACATCAATATCGCATCTTTGAAAACGATATTCGCCCAGCCCTTACTGCAGAGGGAATCAATCTCATCACATGGGGTGATCTCACTTCCGCCGAGAAAGAGCATTTACAAGAACTCTTTAGAGCGAGAATCTTTCCAGTGCTTACTCCACTTGCCGTTGACCCGTCACACCCATTCCCATATATCTCTGGCCTCTCACTCAATCTAGGTGTACGAGTAATCAATCCAGATACTCGTGAAAAATTCTTTGCTCGCGTTAAAGTTCCACCCATTCTTACTCGCCTTATCTCCACAACTGAAAACTCCACACGGTTTATCCCGCTGGAAGATCTCATCGCACACAATCTTGACCAACTCTTTCCAGGAATGGAGATTGGCGGCCATATTGTCTTTAGAGTGACGAGAAATCAAGATCTTGAAATCGATGAAGATGAATCAGAAGATTTGCTATCGAGCCTTGAGCAGGAGCTCTTACTCCGTCGATTCGGTCCACCTGTGCGTCTTGAGGTTGAAACTGGTGTTAATCAGGAACTTCTCGATATGTTGATGGAGGAACTCGAGATTGACCCCCTCAACGTCATTCGCTCAGGTCACCCAGTTAACTTGCAAGATCTTACGAGGATTGCTGATCTAAAGATTGCTCATCTTCACTTTCCAACCTTTTCCTCAAAAACTCCACGACCACTTGTTGGCATCGATGAAGAAGATCACGATGTGTACTTCTCTGCGCTGCGACAGGGTGAAATCTTGCTCCACCATCCCTATGATTCATTTACTCACTCAGTGGTTGATTTTCTCAATCACGCCGCCGCTGATCCAAAAGTGTTGGCGATTAAACAGACTTTATATAGAACATCCGGTGACTCACCAATTGTTGCAGCCCTGATTGAAGCTGCTGAATCTGGTAAGCAGGTCCTAGCTGTTATAGAAATCCGTGCACGCTTTGATGAGCAGGCAAATGTGCGGTGGGCTCGAAAACTTGAAGCAGCAGGTGTGCACGTTGTCTACGGGTTGATGGGTCTTAAGACACATGCAAAACTCTCCCTCGTTATTCGTGATGAACATAGCGGTATCCATAGATATGCCCACGTTGGCACAGGAAATTACAATCCAAAGACGGCACGCATGTATGAAGATCTAGGTCTGCTTAGCGCCGATGACGAGTTAACAGAGGATCTGACCAAGCTCTTTAATCAATTATCGGGCTTTGCTCCCCAATCAACATTTTCCCGTTTACTAGTTGCTCCGAAATCATTACGGGCCGGACTCATCGCAAAAATCGATCGCGAGATCACACATGCACGTGCTGGCAAGTCGGCTCACATTCGCCTGAAACTCAATTCAATTTTAGATGAAGAGTTTGTCGAAAAATTTTATGAGGCATCGGCCGCTGGAGTAAAGATTGATCTTCTCGTGCGAGGAATCTGCTCTGTCCAAGCTGGCGTTCCTGGGCTCTCTGAAAATATCACCGCTCGCTCAGTACTTGGTCGCTTCCTTGAGCATTCACGAATTTTCTATTTTCTTAATGATGGCGAAGAGGAATATTGGATTGGTTCGGCAGATTTAATGCATCGCAATCTTGATCGCAGAGTTGAGTGTCTTGTAAGAATTCACAATCGATCACATATCGATCAACTGAAAGAGATTTTGGATATAGGTCTTTCAGATCAAACACAAAGTTGGCATCTATCAGGCCAAACATGGAAACGTTGCAGCGTCTCTGAAGCAGGTGCTTTACTTTTGGATGCACATTCGCATCACCTTAAAGAGAACCCGAAGGGTTAACAATGGCAACAGTTGATCGAATTGAAGGCGCAGGAGCAGTGTTATGGCAATCAATTGAAGGCGGCGATGTAAAGATCGCAATCATTCATCGCCCGCGTTATAACGATTGGTCACTTCCTAAAGGCGGCGTTGATCAAGGTGAGAGCCATATCCAGGCCGCCTTTCGTGAAGTTCTTGAGGAAACTGGAGTGAAAGCGATCTTCGGCCCAGAAATTGGAACAGTTGATTATGAAGTTAATGGTGTGACTAAGGAAGTTCGCTACTGGTTGGCAGAAGCTGATCAGTTTAATGCAGCAACACCTAACCCAGAGGAGGTTGATGCGATTGAATGGGTTTCAATCTCTGCCGCTATTGAAAAGTTAAGCAATAGCGATGATCGCGAAATAGTTCGTATGGCTGACGAATTTGGTTTTGGATCAACGCCGCTCGTTCTGCTTCGTCATACCAAGGCTCTCAAGCGCGATTTGTGGGATGGTGATGATGGTGATCGCCCCCTTGAACATGTAGGCCAGATTCAGGCTGCAAAGATCCCAGCAATTTATGCTCCGTATGGAATCGAAAAGATTTACAGCTCGGATGCAATTCGCTGTGTTCAGACAATCGAAGCAATGGCGGCAGAGTATGGAATTACGCCAATTTATTCTTCAGAGATCAGCGAATTTGGTTTCGAAAAAGATAGCGAAAAGGCTCTGGATTATGCCTTAAGTGTGATGCTCTCAAATAAATCTTCAGTGATGTGCAGTCACAATCCAGTACTCCCGAAGTTGGTAAAGAAGTTAATCGGTAAGAAGAATTTTAAACGCTTATCGGCTGAACTCAAACCAGGTGATTCATTTGTCTTACATCACCGCGATGGTGAAGTGATCGCCGTTGATTGGACGCCTGCTCCAAAAGTTGAAAAGAGCAAATAGCCTTTACTTCTCCATCCAATCAAGCCACTTTAAGACGATACCTTCACGTAGCGCCCATGGGCAGATTTCTACTTTTTCAACCGCTAGGTGATGCATCACAGATTCGGCAACAATTGCCCCTGCCACAATTTGTTTTGCCCGGCTTTGAGAAACGCCAGGGAGCGCGGCACGTTGGCTCAGCGAAAGATCTTTCAATTTCTCGATTGCTGCCACTAACGCCTGGTGCTCGAGGTATTTGCCGCCATCTTTATACCAATTGTCTGTGAGTCTGGCTAGCGTGCGAAATGTTTTGCTTGTTGCCACGATGCGATCAGCGTTATGTTCTGCAAGTTCGCCAGTGACTGAGGATGAGATTAACTCCTTTGCATGCTGAGCCAAAGCCTTGATGCTCTTTGAGGTGTATGGGTCACCGGTGAGAAATTCACGAGTCATGCGCGCTGCACCGATGGGAAGTGAAAGTGTTGCACTTGCGGATTCATCATTTCCAACAGCCATCTCGAGTGAGCCGCCACCAATATCAAGAACCAGCAACCGACCGGCAGACCAACCGAGCCATCTACGCGCTGCTAAAAATGTGAGTTGTGCTTCTTCGTCACCAGAGAGAATTTGTAATTCAATCCCGTGGATTTTCTGGAGTTTTTCAATGATCGTCTCGCCATTCTCGGCTTCTCGAATTGCAGATGTTGCAATGGCGAGAATCTCTTCACATTTAAACTCTTCAGCATGTTTTAACACTTCAGTAGTTGCATGAGTGAGACGATCAAAGCCTTCATCGGTAATGTGATTGTTGCGATCTAAATAGTCTGTCAGGCGCAGTTCAAATTTCTGACTTGAAGCCGGAGTTGGACGGGCACCAGGGTGAGCATCGACGACTTGGAGATGGATCGTGTTTGATCCCATATCAAGTACGCCTAGTCGCATGCACGTAACCTAGTCCACCTGCCGCGATTTTTAGATTAGCCCAACCCCTGCCATAATTACGCCTCGTTGCAGATCATGTGACAGGCCTCCCTAGCTCAGTGGTAGAGCATCCGCCTTGTAAGCGGAAGGTCGTCAGTTCAATCCTGACGGGGGGCTCCACGCTCAGTGGAAAGGATGCGTTGGTGAATAACGAAGTGTTCAATGCCTCTACATTTGGCGATCTCATTGCAGCAAACTCTGAATATGTGGATTCATTTAAATACAGCGAGCTCACAGGCTCTGCAGCGCGCGGTCTAGCAATTATTACCTGCATGGATTCACGGATCAATCCACTTTCTGTTGTTGGAATGCGATCAGGGGATGCAAAAATTTTGCGTAATGCGGGTGCGCGCGTCACTGAAGATGTGCTTCGCACCCTTGTCCTTGCGACATATTTACTTAACGTTGATCGCATTCTTGTGATGCCACACACCGACTGCCGTATGGCACAAAGTGATGAGTCGAGTATCCACGAGCTCATCGATAGCAAATACGGAGTAGATACGCGAAGTCTTGAATTTCGCGTCACTAAAGATCAAGAGGCAGCTCTAGAAACTGATATCACTCGAATACGTGCATACCCGTTGATTCGTGAAGGTGTATCTGTGGCCGGTGCGATTTACGATGTAAAAACTGGAAAGATTGACTTCAAGAACTTCTAAGTTTCGGGATTTGTACGCTTGTAAGGCATGCGAGTTACTGGATAACTTAAATCGCTTAAGAAATCTTCAATGAGTGCTTGAACTATTGCAGGTTTTTCTTTCACTAGCCCGTGTGATGTACCTGGAACGATCGCTAGTTGACCTAACGGTAGGCGTTCAAAGAGATCGATCGTATGATCGTGGCGCACCACATCGTCATCCCCAGCCATAACCAGCACGGGACATTCAATTTTTGCTAACAACTCTGGTGACATATCTGGCTCTACTTTCCAGATAGCTCTCATCTTTGCGATCTTCTCATCAAGAGTGTGTGGCGCATCGGGAGAAGTCAACGCGTACTCATCTCGATCTTCTTGAGCAATAAATCCATCAGATTCAGGAAGCGGGTGTATTCCGCTGTGATGATAATTCCCCGCGATAGAAACGATTGAGGCAACTAAATCAGGCCGTTCAATAGCAACCATCAGCGCAATATTTGCGCCATCGCTATAGCCGATGATGTGCGCTGGTTTCTTTACAACATCTTCTAGATAAGCGATCGCTTCATTTTTTTGAAATTCAAAGTGAAAACTTCCCGGCTGATCACCGGTAAAGCCATGTCCGGTGCGATCGTAGGCAAAGATGTGAAAGTCATCTTCAATCGCTGGAAGGATTTGTGTATCCCAGTGCGATGTTTGGCTTAGTCCGCCATGAAGTAATAGCACTGCTTCACCATCGTGCGGCCACTCGTATGAACGAATTCGATGACCGCGCAGTTCGATGTACTCAGACATTCTTACATGCTATCCATGATGTGACGATTGCCTCGATCAAAGGTGAGGTAGTTCCATGTCCAATCAGCCATCGTGCCAATTTTATTACTTCCACCTAAGAGATAGAAAAGGTGTAGCCAGAGCCAGGCATACCAGGCTGGAATTCCCACCATCGTAAATTTACCAACTTGAACAACAGCCTTATGTCGGCCGATCGTTGCCATGGAACCTTTATCGCGATATTTAAATGGCTGAAGTGCTTTTCCAACAGTAAGACGAATGATTTGTTCAGCGACAAACCTTCCTTGTTGCAGCGCAACTGGCGCTACTTGTGGCAAGAAGCGTCCATCTTTTCCTTTAGCGCCTGAGATATCACCGATAGCCCACACATATGGATAATGAGAAACTGCAAGGGTTGGATCCACATCAATGCGTGTTCCATCAAGTGGAAGATTAAGAATCGCACCTGTTGGTTCACCCTTAACTCCGGCAGCCCAAATTGTTACCTCAGATGGAATTGCATCAGCGCCTTTAACCACAATGCTGCGTGGTTTTACCTCTTGCACCGCTGTATTAAGTTTTACTATGACGCCCATCTTCTCAAGATCACGTTGGGCGCGGCTAGAAAGTTTTTCTGCAAACATAGGCAAGATTCGTGGCCCTGCTTCGATGAGATAGATATCCATATGTTCTGATGCATGCTTGTGATCATTACGTAGAGGTCCACGCACAAGCTCTGCGATCGCACCCGCCATCTCAACTCCTGTTGGACCACCACCGATGACAGAGATGCTTAGACGAGTGTCATCTTCAAAGCGACAGAGATCTTCAAAACGGCGCATGATTTCAGCGCGAATCGAGATTGCTTCATGCACATTTTTCATTCCAAGCCCGTATTCGGCTACCCCTGGAATTCCAAAATCATTTGTAGAAGAACCAAGTGCGACAACCAGGTGATCAAAATCCAAACTCTCACTCGAATCTAATTTAACTGACTTATTTTTATGATCAACTGAAATGGGTGAACCCATTCGAAACTTAACACCGTCTTTATTTAAAATTCCGCGCACAGGATGAGCCACATGATCTGCGGCAAGGCCAGCGGTAGAAACCTGATACAACAGGGGCAAGAAGGTTTGATAATTGTGGCGATCGACCACGGTCACATCTGCCTTACCGGCCAAGGCACGCGCAGTTGCTAGGCCACCAAAGCCAGCGCCAAGGATCACGACGCGAGGTCGTATGGAAGTTGCCATGGCCTCAGTCTAGGCTGAACCTCATGGAAGCGAAGACTGAAAAGCGCCTATATCTCGTCACAGGGGCATCGGGCTATGTTGGTGGGCGTTTAGTGAGAACTCTGGTTGAAGAAAAATTAGATGTGCGGATTTTGGTTCGTGATTGGCACAAAATTCAGGGACAGCCATGGGCATCATCAGTTGAAATTAGTGAAGGAAGCGCAGAAAATCGAGCAGACCTTGATAGCGCACTCATCGGTGTTCATACCGCGTATTACCTTTTACATTCAATTAATCTAGGTCCAGATTTTGATGAAATCGAAGCAAAGATGGCGCGCGATTTCGCGCAAGCAGCAGAAGCTGCAGGTGTCTCACAAATTGTTTACTTAGGTGGAATTGCAAACGATAAGAACATTAGTAAGCACTTAGCATCACGCGCTCGCACAGGAGCAGAACTTGCAAGTACATCGGTGCCAGTAATGGAGTTACGAGCGGGCATTATTATTGGTTCAGGCTCTGCTAGCTTTGAAATGTTGCGTCATCTCACACATCGCTTGCCAATAATGACAACACCGAAATGGGTAATGAACCGTACGCACCCAATTGCTATTCGGGATATTTTGTATTACTTGAAGAACGCCGCACTTCTTGCGAAACCGGTTGGAAAAGTTTTCGATATTGGCGGCCCAGAAGTTTTGACGTACGCGGATATGATGCAGAAGTTTGCAAAGTTATCGGGGCTTAAGAAAAGAATCATCGTAAAGATTCCAGTTCTTACCCCCGGGCTTTCTAGTTTATGGATTGGTTTAGTCACACCTGTTCCAACTGCGCTGGCACGACCACTTGTTGGTTCGCTCATTAGCGAAGTTGTCGCCGATCCAGCAAAGAGCATTAACGCGACGATTCCTCTGCCTGCTGAGGGCTTGACCGATGTATCGACTGCGATGACGCTAGCGCTCTCAAGAATTAATACCCATAGCGTTGAAACTCGTTGGTCCGATGCAACAAGTCCAACAGCGCCGTGGCAGAAAGCTCAAGGCGATCCCGAGTGGGCAGGAGAGGCAGTTCTACGTGATCGGCGCGAAGTAACAACAGATGTTTCTGCTGAAAAAATTTGGCGCCAGATTGAAGGTATTGGTGGTGAACATGGATGGTTTGGTTCTGATTTTCTCTGGTGGGCGCGCGGACTTATTGATCGCGCGGTAGGTGGAGTCGGTTTACGTCGCGGTCGCCGCGATCCTGATTTTCTACGGATCGGTGAAAGTTTAGATTTTTGGCGAGTAGAAGAGCTCGAGCCCGGCCGTAGATTAAAACTTTATGCAGAGATGGTCCTACCTGGAAAGGCGTGGCTTGAATTTACCGTCACTGCAGAAAATGGAAAGACTCATGTGGTGCAGGAAGCGACATTTAATCCGCGAGGTTTAGGTGGCCAATTATATTGGCACGCAATCGCACCGCTACATCTCTTTGTCTTTCCTACAATGATTCGCAACATTGTAAAACGGGCAGGTAAGGATGCATAAGTTCACTGCAGAGATTGAAGCACTAGCGCAAGAAGTTCTTGCTTACAGTCTTGATCGTCTGAAAAATGATCCACCGCTTGACGGTCCACGATCTGCTGCAGATTTATTCACTGAAGTGGGCAACACGATCTCTGCGCGTGGTTTGGGCGGTAGCAAAGCGCTAGCGCTCTTTACTGAAGTATTGGCACAAGCGTGTATCTCAACAGATCATCCACGCTATCTGGCATACATTCCATCTGCGCCAAGTGAATATGCCAGCCTCTTCGATCTCGTTGTCGGCGCAAGTGCGTTGTACGGCGGATCGTGGCAAGAAGGTGCCGGTGCGGTCTTTGCAGAAAATCAAGCACTTCGTTGGTTATCTGATTTAGCGGGACTTCCTGAATCTGCCGGTGGTGTTTTCGTACAGGGCGGAACTATCGGAAATCTTTCAGCCCTTGTCACTGCACGCGAAGATGCACGTAAAAAATTCCCTGGCATTAAGCGATGGGCAATTGCTTGCAGTGAAGAGGCACACTCTTCTATTGCAACGGCAGCGCAGGTGATGGATGTAGAAATTGTCACCGTGGCTGTTCGCGATGATCTACGAATGCATGGTGAGGACATAGCCGCAGCTATTGATGCCTATCACGCCACAAGTGATGGACAGGTGTGTGCCGTCGTTGCAACTGCTGGCACAACAAACTTAGGCGTTATTGATGATCTAGTTGGGGCGGCACAAGCGGCTCACGATCGCAATATTTGGTTTCATGTAGATGGTGCTTACGGTCTTGCTGGCTTATGCGCGCCATCTGTTCGCAATGATTTTAGCGGCATCGAACTCTGTGATTCATTTATCGTCGACCCACACAAGTGGCTCTTCGCTCCGTACGATGCCTGCGCACTTGTTTATCGTGATCCAGATATTGCGCGCGCAACGCACACCCAGCATGCTTCCTATCTCGATGCTCTGCACGATGGCACGTGGAATCCTTCTGATTATGCGATTCAACTGACTCGTCGTACTCGCGGCTTGCCGTTCTGGTTCTCACTCGCTGCTGCGGGTACAGATGCATATAGAGATGCCATGGAAGAAACACTTCAAGTTGCTCGCGATGCAGCAGTGATTATTAAAGATCACCCAAACCTAGAACTTTTACGCGAACCAGATTTATCGATCGTTGCATTCACGCGTAAAGGATGGAGCAAAGATCAATATCAACAGTGGAGTAATCAATTACTAGAGGATCAGATTGGTTTTGTCACACCTTCATCCCATGACGGCGAGCCACTTCTTCGCTTTGCAATAGTTAATCCATGGACCACAATCGCTGACATCAAGGCGATACTTGCAACGCTGTAAATCCCACAGTTTTTACTAGGAATCTATTACGATTGCCCATATGTCAGCCCTAGAAAATAGTGAGAGCGTGAATACTTCGCCATCTCTGAGCGACCTTGAATTTCGTATCCTGGAATTCGAACGCAGCTGGTGGCGCTTTGCTGGGGCTAAAGAGAGCGCGATCAAAGAACTCTTCGACCTAAGCGCCCCTCGCTACTATCAAATTCTCAACGACCTCATTGATCGCCCAGATGCCCTCGAGGCCTCTCCTATGCTGGTCAAGCGCCTTCGCCGCCTGCGCGAAGCCCGCACCTCAGCCCGCACTACCCGCTAAACAGCCTCCGTTTTGCACCCTCGTTTTGCAGTCGGGAATAGAAGGCCGTAGATTTGGCGTTAGCACTCACGGGTCGAGAGTGATAAGTCGGCCCCTTGCAACGCACGAAGGAGCACATATCCATGGCAAAGCAGATCGCCTTTAACGAAGAAGCCCGACGCGGATTAGAGCGCGGAATGAACGTACTAGCGGACGCAGTCAAGGTCACTCTTGGGCCACGCGGACGAAACGTTGTTTTGGAGAAGAAGTGGGGCGCACCAACAATTACCAATGACGGCGTATCAATCGCCAAAGAGATTGAACTTGATGATCCTTGGGAAAAAATCGGCGCAGAACTTGTAAAAGAAGTTGCTAAGAAGACAGATGATGTCGCAGGCGATGGAACAACCACCGCAACGGTATTGGCACAGGCTCTGGTTCGTGAAGGTCTGCGTAACGTCGCTGCTGGTTCAAACCCAATGGCCCTCAAGCGTGGAATTGAAAAAGCGGTAGATGCAATCGTCGCCGAACTCGCCTCAATGGCAAAGAGCGTTGAGACAAAAGAGCAGATTGCAGCAACCGCGTCGATCTCTGCAGCCGATGCAACAATCGGTGAGATGATCGCAGAAGCGATGGATAAGGTCGGCAAGGAAGGCGTTATCACCGTCGAAGAGTCAAATACATTCGGTCTTGAGCTCGAGCTCACTGAAGGTATGCGCTTTGATAAGGGTTACATCTCTCCATACTTTGTTACCGATACAGATCGCATGGAAGCCGTTCTTGAAGATCCTTACATCTTGATTGCAAACTCAAAGATTGCAAATATTAAGGATCTCGTTCCAATGCTTGAAAAGGTAATGCAAGCTGGTAAGCCAATTGCGATCATCGCAGAAGATGTAGAAGGCGAAGCACTTGCTACTTTGGTTGTTAACAAGATCAAGGGAACTTTCCGCTCAGTTGCAGTTAAAGCTCCAGGCTTTGGAGATCGTCGCAAGGCGATGCTGCAAGACATTGCAATCCTTACAGGTGCAACAGTGATCTCAGAAGAAGTTGGCCTGAAGCTTGAAAGCGCTGGCATTGAACTTCTTGGTCGCGCTCGCAAGGTTGTTGTCTCAAAGGAAGAGACCACAATTGTTGAGGGTTCAGGAGATGATGCACAGATCAAGGGCCGCGTTTCACAGATTCGCGCCGAGATTGAAAAGTCAGATTCAGATTACGATCGTGAGAAGCTACAAGAGCGTCTTGCAAAGCTTGCTGGCGGAGTTGCTGTTATCAAGGCAGGTGCTGCTACAGAGGTAGAGCTCAAAGAGCGCAAGCACCGCATTGAAGATGCAGTACGAAATGCAAAGGCTGCAGTTGAAGAAGGTATTGTCGCCGGTGGTGGCGTTGCACTCTTGCAGGCAGGAACAGCGGCATTTAAAAAGCTTAAGCTCGAAGGCGACGAGGCAACGGGTGCAAAGATTGTTGAAGTTTCTATCGAAGCCCCACTCAAGCAGATCGCGATTAACGCTGGTCTTGAAGGTGGAGTGATCGTTGAGAAGGTTCGCCATCTTGAATCAGGTCATGGCCTTAATGCAGCAACAGGTGAGTACGTCGACATGATCAAGGCTGGCATCATCGATCCAGTCAAGGTCACTCGTTCTGCCTTGCAGAATGCTGCATCAATTGCCGCACTCTTTATTACAACTGAGGCTGTCATCACCGATAAGCCAGAGAAGAAGCCAGCTGCTCCTATGGGCGGCGACGGCGGCGGAATGGATTTCTAATCTAATCCTCGCATACGTATTACCAGAACAGGCTCGCGATTAACATCGTGGGCCTGTTCTGCTTTATCCTTACCCAATGACAATGTCGGTGCAAGAGATCGCACGCAATGCTGCAATTGCTGATGCCGAAAAAGCTTCGCAGGTCGGTGCATTTGTCTCCGTCGAGATTGATAACCACAATCGCGTCTCAACATTCTTATTTGAAGCAGATCTTTCAGGATATAAAGGATGGCGTTGGTGTGTCACTGTTGCAGAGGTTGAAGATGGTGCAACCCCAACCATTTGTGATGTTGTAGTTCTTCCAGGTCCAGATTCACTTCTCGCTCCTGATTGGATTGATTACCGCGATCGCATTCTGCCTGAAGATATTCAACCAGGAGTTATTGTTCCAAGCATTCTTGATGATTCACGTTTAGCACCTGGCATACATTCACTAATTCAAGACGAACAGCTTGATCCTACTCAGGTATTTGATTTAGGACTTTCACGTGCGCGCGTACTATCAATTGAAGGACGCGACCAGGCAAGTAAGCGTTGGTATGCCGGAGATAGCGGACCGAACGCGCCGATTGCGCAGAGCGCGCCTAAACCTTGCCAAACATGTGGCTTCTTCCTGCCGATCGCTGGCTCGCTACGTGCATCCTTTGGCGTCTGCGCAAATGCAATTGCACCAGATGATGCGCGCGTAGTTTCTGTTGACCATGGCTGTGGCGCTCATAGCGAAGCAACGATTAAGTAGCGAAGCGACAATTAAGTAGCACCGCCCTATTAATCTGCGATAAACTCAATCCCTGTTCTAGTCCCCAGAACTTTCGACATCAAGGAGTATCCAATGCCTACAGGCCGCGTTAAATGGTTTAGCCTCGAAAAGGGTTTTGGTTTCATCGCATCCGATGAAGGCGAAGATGTTTATTTAGCAGCAACTGCTCTTCCTGAAGGCGTTGCCACGGTAAAGCCTGGAACAAAGCTTGAGTTCTCTGTCATTGATTCTCGCAAAGGACCACAAGCGATGTCTATTCACATTGTGGACGCGCCCGTTTCGCTGGCAGAAAATTCACGAGTGAACAATGACGATCTTGCAGCGATGATTGAAGATACGATCAAAATCTTGGACAAAGTTGGAAATGGTCTACGTCAAGGCCGCCATCCATCAGGTGCTGAAGCAGAGCGCCTAGGTCGTGTTCTGCGAGGAATTGCGGGTCAGCTCGAAGCTTAAATACCGCTTCTTCGATCTCGCCTGATTGAGTACCGAACACCCGTCGCACCGAGCAGAGCGCCGACGACGCAAGTCCATACATACTTTGAATCATAATCAAGGGTGATAGCGACCATTCCTGCAATAAGCCACGCGATAGTTCCAACTGCGACGAGTATGACAACAGTTTTTATCGGTGACTTCTCAGACATAGGACTATAGTAATGGGAATGCGCGTAGATGAGAATGGAAGTTGGCGTTCTTTCCGGCATAGAAATTATCGAATTCTCTTTCCTGCTAATGCTGTATCCAATATTGGTTCGTGGGCGCAGCGCATCGCACAGGATTGGCTTGTACTGGAGCTGACAGATAACAACGGGTACTACTTGGGGTTAGTTACTGCAATTCAATTTGCCCCATTTCTTCTCTTCACATTACATGGTGGTCTCTTAGCTGATCGGGTCAATAAGCGTCTTGCATTAGTTGTTACCAATACCTTTGGTGGATTATCTGCTCTTGTTTTGGGAATTCTGGTTCTCAGTGGCGACATTCAACTCTGGCACGTCTTTGCCTGCGCCGCCGTTCTAGGAATATCAGGTGCAATCGATGCACCGATTCGTCAATCATTCACATCGGAAATCGTTGGTCAATCAGATTTAGCAAATGCGGTGAGCCTAAATTCTGCGAACTTCAACGCTGGTCGCTTAGTAGGACCTGCGATCTCAGGATTTCTCATTGCTCACTACGGTACTGGGCCCTCATTTATCATCAATGCCTGTAGCTATGTTGCAGTAAATATCGCACTTCTCTCTATGCGGGAATCAGAATTCTTTATCCGCGATGCAAAGAAAACCCTTGGGACAATTCGGGAAGGCCTTGCCTACGTGCGAGCACGCCCAGATCTCTATGTTGTGATGATTGCAGTCTTTTTCGCCGCAACCTTTGGACTAAATTTCCAGATATTTAATGCGTTGATGGCTCGAGGTGAGTTTAATAAAGGTGCCGCATCATTTGGTCTGCTCGGAACATTTATTGCCGTTGGTTCACTCAGCGGTGCCTTGATTAGCGCTCGTTTTGAAAAACAACGTAACACCATGTTTGTGATAAAAACTGGAACACTTTTCTCGCTATCGATCCTCATTCTCTCTGTGATGCCAACGTTTGAACTCTATGCCGCATGGCTACCTCTTTGCGGTTTCTTCGCCCTCACCATGCTCATTACAGCAAACTCATTAATGCAGATGCATTCAGACCCAGCAATTCGTGGGCGCATTACTGGAATTTATCTCTTGATATTTATGGGCGGAACACCATTTGGCTCGATGGCAATCGGCTATCTAGTCGAAGCAATTGGTGTGCGTGAAAGCGTTGCCGTCTGCGGCGCTATCTCACTTGTCGGAATGGCTGCTATTTGGATCTACTACAAAGATAAAGTTGGCGTGCCGAGTGACATTACCGTTGAAGGTGTATTACCTCCCCAGTACGACGATCCACGCTAGTAAAACCACAACGGTAATCAAAGAGATAATTCTTCTACTTCTGTAATTCACTCTGAAATTCCTTCAGCCTCATGGACCTTCTTCTGTGACACATGTGTCGGGATCAAGAGCACGACAATAAATGCGATTGCGATCAAGACCGGCACCATGATGTATGCGCGAGAGATACCAAACTGATCATCAAGTAGACCAAGCGCGAGGGGTGCAAGTGCGATTGCAATCCCTGCCGCCAGTGAACTTAAACCTATCGCTTGATCAGGCCGACCATCACTGAGATATATCAACCTGAGAGATGCCAGAGCGAATTGAGTAGATAGCCCAACGCCGATGAGAAAGAGCCCAAGAATGCTTAAGGCATAAATATGTGAGAACCAGAAAATTGCAAAGCCGATAAATTGAACTCCAATAACGGTTAACAATTGTTGATCAAGGTGTAATTTAAAAAGTATTTGGCCAACATACCAACGGCCAAGCGCCATACCAATTCCGTAGGCGAGCATTACTGTTGTTGCAGATGCACTTGTCCCGCCCACGCGATCTTTAAAGAGGCTGGCGGCCCAGAAAGATGTTGCAAATTCGCTACCGATACAAGCAATAAATCCAATCCATGAAATCCAGAACTTAAACGACATTTTTCCACGTTGATGCGAGTGTTCTCCGAAAGCCTGATCGACATACTTCTTATCTCGTAGAAAGAGATAGGTAAAGAGCGAAAATGGAATAATAAGGAAGAGTCCTAGCCGCCATTTATCTGGATAATGGGTAGCGATCGTTCCAATTAAGAGGGTTCCTGCAATAAATCCGACAGATGCGACAGCATTCGCCTGGGAGATCGTCAGGGCTGCTTTATCCCCGGCATGGCGATTAAGCATCGTCAGGCCATTGTTTACAACTGTTGATGTTCCAAAACCTGTAATGAGAATTGAGACCAGAGTTGTTGGATAGGTTGGAAAGAGAATAAAGGCGCTTAAGCCTGCGCAGAAGAGTGCAAGGCCAAGCCATGAGAGCTTTACGCGGCCGTATCTATGTGCAAGGCGTGAGTTAAGTGAACCAGCAAGAATTGCTGCAATGCCTAGGGCTGTACCGTGAAGACCGGCTTGTGCGCCAGTTGTCCCTTGATCTTCGCGCAATAAGCCTTGTGATGGGCCAAAACCACCCAAAAACATATTGATGGCAACGGTTTGAAAGGCTACCTGCCAAAAGAAGCGATCACGAACAACGTTACGCGGCATTATTAAAGTTGGGTTACAACAAAATCAATACATGCGGTTAAGGCATCAATATCATTTGGATCAACTGCAGGGAACATAGCGATACGTAGCTGGTTCTTGCCTAGCTTGCGATAAGGCTCAGTATCCACGATTCCATTTGCACGAAGGGCTGCGGCCACCTTTGTGGCATCAATTGAGTCATCGAAATTAATTGTGCCAACTACATTTGAACGCTGTGCCGGATCAAGAACAAATGGCGTGGTGTAGGAGGTCTTTTCAGCCCACCCATAGAGTTTGGATGCAGATGATGCGCTGCGGCCTGTAGCAAAAGATAAGCCACCATTGGAATTCATCCACTCGACCTGCTCGGCCAGTAACATCAAGGTGAGAAGTGCTGGTGTGTTGTATGTCTGATCAAGGCGAGAGTTTTCAATGGCGATTCCAAGATCAAAAAATGCTGGTATCCAACGACCTGATGCTTTGATTTTCTCAGCACGCTCGATCGCTGCTGGGCTCATGAGTGCAAGCCAGAGTCCACCATCGGAAGCGAAAGATTTTTGTGGAGCGAAGTAATAAGTATCAAATTCTTTTGCATCGACATGCAGGCCACCTGCAGCACTTGTTGCATCAACAAGGACGAGCGCGCCATCTGTGCCTGCGGGGCGAATAATAGGCATCGCAACACCGGTACTTGTTTCGTTATGCGTGAGCGCATAGACATCGACCCCGGCTTCAGCGATAGCGAGTGGGTGTGTGCCGGGCTCAGATTTAATGACTGTTGGTTCATCGAGAAATGGTGCTTCCTTAGCAGCGCTAGCAAACTTCGATGAAAATTCACCAAATACCAAGTGCTGTGACTTCTTTTCAATCAATCCACTGGTTGCAATATCCCAAAAAGCAGTTGATCCGCCATTTCCAAGAATTACTTCATAACCTTCTGGAAGGTTAAAGAGTGAGTGCAATCCTTCACGAACACGATGCACAACGCTCTTCACCGGCTTCTGGCGATGTGATGTTCCGATAATCGATGCTCCACTTGCCAGCACTGTTGAGAGTGCCTCTGAGCGAATCTTTGATGGGCCACAACCAAAACGGCCATCCTGTGGTTTGAGGTGTGCTGGGATTATGATCTCTGAACTCATGGGCTAAGACTACGGGTAGTACCGCGTGAGTACGAATTCAGAATCAGTGTTCTCTCGCTCGAACCGTAATCGATCATGGAGTCGCGAGTATCGACCTTGCCAAAATTCGATCGACAACGGCATTACGCGATAGCCGCCCCAATGTGGCGGACGTGGAACGCTCGTACCCTCTGGCCATTTCTCACTTGCGCCAGCAAAGCGACTCTCTAACTCTTCCCGCGATTCCAATAGTTGAGATTGCGCACTAGCCCACGCACCAATTTGGCTCGACCACGGACGTGTTGCAAAGTAGCTATCTGATTCGCTCTCAGAAATTTTCTGTACAAGCCCACCAATACTTACCTGGCGCTCCATCGCATACCAAGGAAATAAAAGTGTGACCTGTTCATTGATTTCCATCGCATGGGCTTTACGTGATTGGTAATTTGAGAAAAATGTAAATCCACCATCAGAGATATCTTTCAATAAGACTGTGCGCGTGGAAATTTTCTCATCGCCACCTAAAGTAGATAAGACCATTGCATTTGCTTCAACGATGTATTCGTTGGCGGCTGCCTCATTCAACCAGATCGAAAATGCGCTCAAGGGATCTGACGGAAGGGTTTCAAGCCCTACATCCCCATACGAACGGCGCATCGCCCTGATCGCATCACGGGTCAGGCTCTGGTCTGGCTCTTTACTCATGGTTGTATCTAACGTCACTTTCGCCCCCGCGTCATCTTGGCTTTTGAATGGTCGCGAGCACCCCACTTTCGGGTGCAGAATTGGCGGATGTAAACCAGCGCCGCCAGGGGCGCAAGACTGGAGCTACACCGTGTCAGATGATTTCAAGCCAGGACTCGAAGGCGTTATTGCATTTGAATCAGAGATTGCTGAGCCTGATAAAGAAGGTAGCGCGCTGCGTTATCGCGGTGTAGATATAGATGATCTCGTTGGTCGCGTCTCATTTGGAAATGTGTGGGGACTGCTCGTTGATGATCAATTCAATCCAGGTCTTCCGAACGCTGAACCATTTCCACTTCCAGTTCACTCAGGTGATGTGCGCGTAGATGTGCAATCAGCGATTGCCATGTTGGCACCAGCCTGGGGATTTAAGCCAACACTTGATATTTCAGATGAAGAGATTCGTAGCAACCTTGCGCGTACATCTGTCATGGTTCTTTCATACCTAGCACAAGCTGCACGTGGAATTATCGCAGCACCAATTCCAGAGTCAGAGATCGATAAAGCGCACACTGTTGTTGAGCGCATGATGATTCGTTGGCGTGGAGAGCCTGACCCACTACACGTTCGTGCAATCGATGCCTACTTTGTATCTGCAGCAGAACACGGAATGAATGCATCAACATTTACTGCTCGTGTTATCGCATCAACTGGCGCAGACGTTGCCGCCGCACTTTCTGGTGCAATCGGTGCAATGTCAGGTCCGCTACATGGTGGAGCGCCATCACGCGTTCTTCACATGATTGAAGAAGTTGAAAAGACCGGCAATGCAGAGACATACGTTAAGGGTCTGCTTGATCGCAAAGAACGTTTAATGGGATTTGGTCACCGCGTTTATCGCGCAGAAGATCCACGCGCTCGCACACTTCGTCGTACCGCAAAAGAACTTAACGCACCACGATATGAAGTCGCAGAGGCTCTTGAAAAGGCAGCACTTAAAGAACTTCGTGAACGCCAACCAGATCGTGTACTTGAAACAAATGTTGAGTTCTGGGCTGCAATTATTTTGGATTTCGCAGAAGTTCCAGCACCACTCTTTACATCAATGTTTACAGCAGCACGCACTGCGGGTTGGTCTGCACACATTCTCGAACAGAAGCGCACTGGTCGCTTAATCCGCCCATCCGCACGCTATGTTGGTAAGGCTCCTCGTAAGCCAGAGGATGTCACCGGCTGGGATGGAACGGTCGAGCAGCTCCATAAGTAGCCTAGCCACGGTTATGAAAACCTTCCTGTAAACGCTTACCTTTATAACAATTAGATAAAGTGCCTTCAGGCTCGATTTTTTTACCTGCGGGAATTTGATTACCCCCTACCCGAGGCGAAAGAATGGGGTCCTCGGCGGTGGCGCGCGCCTTCGCCGAAATCACTTGTGAATTGCACCCTCGCACTTCACGTGAATCCATGGAGGAAATTAATGACAAAGAAGCGTTATGGCGTTGCCGGTTTTATTGCCGCAGCCGCAATCGCAGTTTCTGGTCTCGTCGTGCCATCAGCAAGTGCAACGAATGAAATCGTTGTGTGGGCTGATGAATCTCGCGGGGCAAACCTAAAGAAAGTTCTAGCAGAAAAAGGCGACTGGGTTTCTGGTTACACAATTACTGTTAAGGCTTTCTCAAACTTTGATGCACTCAAGGAAGCTTTCGATAAGGCAACTGATGCATCAGGTCCAGATATTGTTATGGGCGCAAATGACTGGGTTCCAACAGGAGCAAAGAGCGGAAAGCTCGCACCTGTAACTCTTACTGCGTCACAGAAGGCTCGCTTTACACCTGGTCAGCTCTTCGACCTCACATACAGAGGTAAGCTCTACGGAGTTCCTGTTGATGTGAATAACGTTGCGATGATCTACAACACAAATATTGTAAAGACAGCACCAAAGACTTTTGCTGACATGGTTGCCGTATACAAGGCAAACAAGACCTCAAAGAGCCTTAAGGCCGGTCTCTGCGTTGCAGGTGGCGGAATGTCATGGGGAGCTCACTCGATCTTCTCAGCACTCGGTGCCGATGCATACCAGTTCAACTCACGCGATCAGATCGTTTACGGTCGTTCATTTAACGGTACAACTTTCGGAAGAAATGTTCGTACCCTACTTCTCGATGGCGGAAAGAAGAGCAATGGCTTCCTTCCAGCATCAGATGCCGGTTGTAAGGACAACTTCATCGATGGAAAGGTTCCTTACGCAATCATCGGTAACTGGGAGTGGAAAGATTATGTAGATAAGGGCTTCACCATGAACCTCATGCCAGTTCCAGGCGTTACTACTGGAAAGCAAGGAAAGATGTTCGGTTCAGTATCTGGAGCGCTTCTTACAACATTTGCTGCCAAGCACGGAGTAGAAGCTGGCGCTAAGTCACTTCTTACAAACTTCTTCGGTTCAACAGATGGACAAGTTCGCTACCAGAAGTTCGAAGGTCGCCCACCAGCAGAAAAGGGTGCCGCACTTGATGCAACCGTATCTGCCGCACAGCGTGGATTTGGTGCCGCTGCATCACTTTCCAGCCTTCCACAGATTGGCGCATTCCTTAATAACAATGCAGGAGGCGCTAACTACTGGGATTCAGCACCAGCATATTGGACAGCTGTACTCGTAGATGGAAAAGATCCAGTAACTGAAGGCAATAAGCTCGCAGCAATCTGGCGTGCAAATACAACAGCAGGAAAGTCTGATCTCTAAAGAGGTCTAGTAAGCGAAAAACTAATGCGGGCGAAGCGATTCGCCCGCATTAGTTTTTACTTCATCAGAAAGGTATTCTGTAATCATGACTTCATTCTTTAGAGGCAAAGTCTCGTTCGCCTTTAAACTTGTAGTCCTTATAATTATTGGTTCAGTACTCGTCACCCTCACCCAGAGCGCATTCGCACAAGGTGAATTCCTGATCGCAGCCTTTCTCGCGATAACAGTGCTTTTGCTGGCAATTACCTATCTAACGAAAGTTTCAATCCCACTTAAATTTTTCCTTCCTGGCATTCTTCTTCTTGTAGCCTTTGTACTCTCACCGATTATCTTTACGGTGACAATGTCAGGTTATAACTACAAAACTGGCAATTTGACCTCCAAAGATGAGGCGATTCAGGAGATTCAAAACCGTGGATTTGAATCCGATGCTGATGGCACATCTTTTGATATCAAGATTGGTCGCTACCAGATGGGGGAAGCAATCCTTGTCTCCGATTCCACCAATGGCGCTTACTTCATTTCAACTGAGACCAATCGGGTTCCACTAATCCCATCAGATCTCACCATTAATGAGTACGGAGTTGCCGAGTCCGCCCCAGACTTTGTGGCTCTTACCGACTCTGAATTAGCTTCAGCCGATAAGGTCTATTCCGGCAAGCGTTTTACCTACCAGGATGAATTCTTTATAGCCCTTGAAGGCTTTGAAGTCGGTATTGTCTCGCGTCAAGTTCTCGCATATGACGGCGATAAAGATCAATTTAATAACATTGTCTCAGGTGAAGTGTATGTCAATAATGGACGCGGCAATTACGCGATTGCAGATAATCCAGATCTCTATCTCGAGCCAGGTTGGCGCGCACCGGTCTGGTTTGAAAATTACACTAAGCTCTTTACCGAAGAACGTTTACGTGGACCCCTGATCAGTGTTTTCACTTGGACAGTAATTTTTGCAAGCCTCTCAGTAATAACTACTTTTGCTCTAGGGTTATTGCTGGCACTAGCCCTAAATAAACCTATCCGTGGGCGTCGCGTCTATCGTTCGATTCTCATTCTTCCGTACGCCATGCCGAGCATTATGTCGATCCTCATCTGGGGCGGAATGTTTAATACTGATTTCGGTGCGATTAATAATCTCTTGGGTACCGAAATTGCCTGGTTCCAGAACGCCCTCTTTGCAAAGTTTGCAATTATTCTAGTTAATCTCTGGCTTGGTTTTCCATACTTCTATCTTGTTTCTAGCGGATCACTGCAGGCGATACCGAGTGAGCTATTAGAGGCAGCTGCTATTGATGGTGCTAACCCACGTCAGATCTTTAGAAGGATCACATTGCCACTTCTATTGCAGATACTGTCACCACTGCTCATTGCATCTTTTGCATTCAACTTTAACAACTTTAACTTGATTTACCTGTTAACAGGTGGTGGTCCACGCTCTGAACTTGATGGAGAAATTGCTGGCGCTACGGATATCTTAATCAGCTTCACCTACAAGATTGCATTTGGTTCTTCAGTTCAAGATCTAGGCCTTGCCAGTGCCATTTCACTCGTTATCTTCTTACTGATTGCTTCGATTTCATTGTATGGATTGCGCAAATCGAAGGTATTGGAGAGCTTCCAGTGACATATTGGCTACGTAACAATCTTTGGCGCCACGCACTCATTATCTCAGTCTGCCTCTTTTCACTTTTCCCTCTTTACTTAGTTGTTATCTCTTCATTTAACTCAACCGGCAGCCTGCGCCTTGACTCTTTCATCCCGCGCGAAATTTCTTTTGCAAATTACAAGCTGCTCTTTACAGATCCCACAATTCCATATTTAACCTGGATGAAGAATTCACTTGTGATCGCTGGCGCTACAGCGGTACTTTCAGTATCGATTGGATCAGCATCTGCCTTTGCATTTAGCCGTTTGTATTTCAGAGGCCGAAAAATAGGAATTCAGATGCTTCTGCTAGTCCAGATGTTTCCAGCGATTCTGGCCATCTCTGCCGTATACGTCATCATGGAGCGCATCTATACATTCGCACCAAGTATCGGCCTTGGAACCCAAGCTGGACTTCTCCTGATCTACCTTGGTGGAGCAATGGGCGTAAATATCTGGCTCTTGAAAGGCTTTGTCGACTCAATTCCTAAAGAGCTAGATGAAGCAGCCAAAATTGATGGTGCATCTGCAGTTCAAACATACTGGCTGATCTTTATGCCACTTGCTGCACCAGTTCTTGCCGTTGTCTCCCTCCTCAGCTTTATCGGTACTTTCAACGAATTTATCCTTGCACGCCTCTTCCTTGTTGATATGGAATCTCGTACCGTCGCTGTTGGTCTTCAGATGTTTATCGGTGGTCAGTACGATGAAAACTGGGGTCCATTTGCAGCCGGCTCAATCATTGCATCTGTGCCTATCGTGATCATCTTCCTTAGCCTTCAGAGATATATTATTAATGGTCTCACCGCCGGATCTGTAAAAGGCTAATGCTTAAGAAGTTCATTGCAGGTATCGCACTCTGTGCACTTCTCATTCCATATTCTGCAACAGCGCAAGAAGTCGCTAAACCACAGGTAGGACTCACAAAAGATCTCATCTATTTTGTCTTTCCAGATCGATATCGCAACGGTGATACCTCAAATGATTTAGCTGGCGGAACTACTGTCGATCCTACTTCGGGATATGACCCAACCAGCACTGCACATTTTCATGGTGGTGATCTCAAGGGGCTTACTGGAACCTGTGAAGCCGGAGATGATGGGTTAGCGCGCATCAAATCTCTTGGATTCACAGCAGTCTGGCTCACCCCACTTGTAACACAGACAGATGGAACAGGCCAAGGAGCTGGCTATCATGGATATTGGGGAAAGGATTTTCTTAACGTTGATCCCCATCTAGGTACAAACAATGATCTTCTTGCTCTTTCTGCTTGCGCGAAGAAGCTCGGGCTTAAATTAATTCTCGATGTAGTTACGAACCATACAGGCGATGTCATCCAATACGCAGATAGAACTGCTTACCTGCCCGAAGATCAAAAGAATGCAAAGAATCCAGCATGGTTGAACAAGCTTGATAACTATCACAATGTGGGAAGCGTTGATCGCTGTTGGGGAGTAGGGCGCTGTGAACAGATCGGTGACTTCTATAGCCTGGATGATCTAGCGACAGAGAAAGAGGAAGTGTATAAAGGGCTTGTCGAAATCTATGGCGAATGGATTAAACGCTACGGGTTTGAGGGTTTCCGAGTTGATACTGCGCGCCACGTCGATGATAATTTCTTTAAGAATTGGACGCCCGGCATCAATGATGCGGCACGTAGCGTTGGGATCAATAATTTTACTGTTTACGGTGAAGTTTGGGATGTAAACCCAATGAATCTAGTGACATATGTACGAGAGAAGAAGATTCAAACAGTTCTCGACTTTGCCTTTCAGCGCACAGCTACTCAGTTCGCATCCGGATATTCAGATGCCACTGTTTTGGCAAACCTCTTTGATATTGACGACCAGTACACAACGGCAACGTCTACAGCATCAAATCTTGTTACATTTCTGGGTAATCACGATATGGGACGAGTTGGATTTATCATTCCAGCAACACAGATTGGTGCAAAAGCCGATCTATTGGCTAGAACCAAAATTGCACATTCGCTTATGTATTTCTCACGTGGCATACCAACTGTTTATTACGGGGATGAAGTTGGAATGACGGGCTCTGGTAACGGCGGTGACCAACGAGCACGCCAGAGTATGTTTGAAACAAAAATTCTCAGTTGGAAGAGCGAGCTGCGCGTGGGATCTAATCCAGTTGGGGATGGAAATTCATTTGTAAATGCAGCATCACATCCACTTGCGCTTCATCTCACTCAGTTAGCAGAACTTCGTGCAAAGTATCCAGCACTGGCCAATGGTGAAATGCAGGTGAGGTCAGCCAAAGGCGGCACCCTCGTGCTCTCCAAGTATGACCTTAAAGAAAAGATTGAGTATGTAGTTGCTTTTAATAGCAGTGATAAAACTTCGCAAGTGGCTGTAACTACCTCTAGTAACGCACGATGGAAAACACTCTTGGGTTCACCAACGGTGACAAATAAGGGTTTCAAGGTAAATCTCACAATCCCTGCCTTTGATTCAGTGGTTCTGCAGTCCACCTCAGTGATGCCTCCAGCGAAAATTATGGCAAGCCCACTGAAGATCCGTAAGGATTTTTTGACAGGAATGTTTGAAGTCAGCGCCCCATTAAAGAGTTCTGGGCTCAGCCGAGTTGAATTTTCTGTGAAATCTGTTGGCTCCTCACAATGGAAATCAGTAGGGACTGATTTCAATAGTCCATACCGAATTTATCTCTCTCCTACTGATTATCCAACCGGAAGCAAGATTGAGATCAAAGCTACAGCGTTCAATATCAAGGGAGATCGGGTTGCCTTCAAGCAGATCGAAACAACAAATAAGTAACCAGGTACTGCCCTCTCCACATCATGATGGCAGTGAAATCTATGTAAGCAATAGCGCGCCAAAAATCGGCAAAAAGATTACTTTACGAGTTCGAGTTCCTCACAGTTATACATTTACTAAAGCATTTATCAGAATCTATGAAGATGGTGAGCCTCGCTCGTACGAAATGAAGCTTGAGAACAAGGGAAGCACTGAAAGTTGGTGGGGGATAAAAGTTGAGATTGTAAATCTAAAAACCTCTTACCGATTTGTATTTATCTCAGAGAATAGGTACGAATGGCTCAACGCTCGAGGCGTCTTTGATCACGATGTTCATAGCAATGATGACTTTAAAATCGTGGCCCTACCTGCCTACCCGAATTGGATCCGTTCCTCAGTTTTTTATCAGATTTTCCCTGATCGATTTGCAAAGTCTGGAATCGAGAGAGAACTGCCTTCGTGGGCGACACCGCGCGAATGGGATGAACTTCCACGTGGGCGCGATAAGACGACGGGTACTGAATTCTTTGGAGGAGATATCAATGGGGTCGAGCAGCACCTAGATCACCTCACCTCACTTGGAAT
>JBIJAL010000073.1:0-5082 GCA_044345775.1 Candidatus Planktophila sp. | reverse complement strand
TATCTCTCACCGCAACACAGGAAAACTTTCAAATGATCCGATCGCTGAAAATATGATGCAACGAGTCGCACTCGATGAGAATTTACATATGATTTTCTATCGCAACTTACTTGCGCAAGCACTTGAACTTGAGCCGAATGCGGCAATGCGTGCTATTGCAGATGTTGTCACCAACTTTGATATGCCGGGTGCAAACATGCCAGGCTTTGGTCGCAAAGCGGTTCAGATTGCCTTGGCTGGTATTTATGATCTCCAACAGCATCTTGATGACGTGATCTCTCCAGTCTTGCGGGCATGGAACGTCTTTGAAAGAACCGATCTCTCTGGTGATGGCCTAGTCGCCCGAGAGGAGCTTGCAACCTTTATGAAGACCACGATGGTCGATGCTCTTAGATTTAATGACAAGCGCGAGATCCACTTTGAGCGACTCATTGCCCGCGGGCAGGAACCAATTCGTATTCCACGATAGATTGGTCTCATGTGCAGATTATTGGCCTATGCCTCGACTGAACCATCTACCTTTGAATCCGTTATTGGTTCAACCCTTGACGATTTTATTCAACTTTCACAAGAGCATAAGCATGGTTGGGGAGTAACGACTTGCAACTCTGTCGGTGGAATTCAAGAACTCCAACGAGATTTAGCGCCAGCATTTGAGAGCGAACTCTTTTCGGATGTAGCATCAACGACATCTAGCGACGGCGCACTATTACATCTTCGCCTTGCCTCAAAAGGTCTCACTGTAGATATCTCAAATAATCACCCATTTATTCATGGAGATATCTCCTTCATGCACAATGGAACGATTCGCCCTCCAGCTAGCGTAGAACCGCTAATAGATGCAGATCTCATCACAGAGCTGACGTCAACAACAGATAGTGAGCGTTACTTCTTTGCAATTCTCTCGGCGGCAAAGTCTGAAGGTCTCATCAATGCAATTTCTTCGACGGTAAAGAAGTTAGCCGCTACCTGTGACTATTCTTCAATCAACTCCATCACGCTTACTCCAGATTTTCTTATCGCAGTCTGTCAATTTAATGAGGCAGAGCAGAGCGAGTGGACCGTTCCACATCACTACGAGCTTCGTTTCACTAAGGAAGATGGTGCGATCAAAATAGCCTCCACGGGATGGGGACACGACGATTGGACTCCCTTAACCAACGGAAAGATGCTTGTGGTCAACCGAGCGGATCTTTCTTATAAAATTCTCGACATCTAATGACACGCACATATACGGTCGAAACATATGGCTGTCAGATGAATGTTCATGATTCAGAGAGAATTGCTGGACTTCTAGATGAGGCTGGATTTGTCCCTGCGGATTCTGGTGCGCAGGCAGATATTGTCGTCTTCAACACCTGCGCAGTCAGAGAAAATGCTGATAACAAACTCTATGGAAATCTCTCCTTTCTTGCGCCAATTAAAAAAGCTAACCCATCAATGCAAATTGCAGTTGGTGGTTGTTTAGCCCAGAAAGATCAAGCAATTATTCTTAAAAAAGCACCTTATGTAGATGTGGTTTTTGGTACGCACAATGTGGGTTCGCTGCCTGTTTTACTTGAACGAGCACGAATTGAAGAAGAGTCTCAAATTGAAATCCTTGAAGCGCTAGAGCATTTTCCTTCTACGCTGCCTGCTCGGCGATTCTCCGCTTTTTCATCGTGGGTATCCATCTCTGTTGGCTGTAACAACACCTGTACGTTCTGCATTGTTCCTACATTGCGCGGGGTCGAGAAAGACCGCCCAATGGCTGATGTTCTGGCAGAGGTTCGCGCCTTGGTGGAGCAAGGTGTTATCGAAGTAACGTTGCTAGGTCAAAATGTGAATGCATACGGAGTTGAGTTAGGTGAGCGTGGAGCTTTTGCACGATTACTCAAAGAAGTTGCCGGTATCGATGGCCTTGAGCGCCTGAGGTTTATGTCGCCCCATCCGCGTGATTTCACCGATGATGTTATTGAGGTAATGGCAACGACTCCTGTTGTGATGCCACACCTGCATATGCCTCTTCAATCTGGCTCTGATGCAATCTTGGCTTCGATGCGTCGCTCCTATCGAAGCGATCGTTATCTGGGAATTCTTGATCGAGTGCGAAAAGGTATCCCACACGCCATGATCACAACCGACATAATTGTTGGCTTTCCGGGTGAGACGGAAGAGGATTTCACAGCAACTCTTGATGTGGTCTCTCAGTCTCGCTTTGCTGCGGCCTACACCTACAAGTATTCGATTAGGCCTGGAACCCCAGCGGGTGAAATGAGTAACCAAGTGCCAGAGGCTGTGGTTGGAGAGCGCTACACGCGTTTACATGAGCACCAACAGAAGATTTCGCTCTCGGTCAACCAAGAAGCAATCGGCGCGCGACATCAGATTATGGTGACCGAGGTTGAGGGTCGCAGAGATGCTGCACAATCTCGTCTGACAGGGCGTTCTCAAGATTTTCGCCTCGTGCACTTTGATAATTCAAGCAGCGCGCGCCCTGGAGATTTTGTCAACGTTGAGATCACTGATGCTTCTGCGCACTATCTCATTGGCCGTGAACTAGCGGTAACACCCACTCGCGGCGGGGATGCTCACGCGAAGAGAAATGAAGTGAGCGCAACGAGCACTGGCGTTACTTTGGGTATGCCGACCAGAAAAGTGAACCTCTGAGTGCGCACAATTATTATTTGTGGTGCAACAGCAACGGGTAAGAGTGATCTAGCCGTTGCACTCGCGCAGGAGATCGGCGCAGAGATCGTAAATGCTGATTCAATGCAGGTGTATGAAGGTATGGATATAGGTACTGCCAAATTAAGCGAAAAAGACCGTGGCGGGATCACTCACCACCTACTTGATGTACTCAAAGTGAATGAAGATTCAACGGTCGCCTGGTATCAAGAGCTGGCACGTGCAACCATTGATGAAATTCATGGCCGTGGACGCGATGTGATTATCGTGGGTGGAACCGGTCTTTACATCAAAGCGATCGTTGATGACTTGAATTTTCCCGATACCGATCCTGTTATCAGGTCTCGCCTTGAACTCGAATCTATCGAGCTCGGATCTTCAGTTCTATTTGAACGGTTGGAGAAATTGGATCCAGCAGCCGCCCTTGCAATTGATCGGGCAAATACCCGCAGAATTATTCGCGCCCTTGAAGTTATTGAGATTACAGGTAAACCATTTACCGCTAATTTGCCGCGCGAAGAGAGTTCACGGTATCCGGCCGCACTTCACTTTGGATTAAGTCAGGACCGTGAGAGCCTAGATATTCGAGTCAGTAACCGAGTGGATTCGATGTGGGATGCTGGATTGATTGCCGAGGTTGAATCTTTAGTCGGCCAAGGTTTGCGTGATGGCGTCACCGCTCAGAAGGCGTTGGGGTATGCCCAAGCACTACAGATGCTCGATGGCCTGCTTACCTCTGATCAAGCGCGTGAAGAAACAAAACGCGTGACGCGCCAGTACATTCGCAGACAAGACACCTGGTTTTCTCGCGATTCACGCCTTCACTGGCTCGGGCACTACGAAAATCGTCTCGAAAAAATTCTGGCACGGCTAAACTCATAACGTTATGAAGAGCCCAGTAATTGCCACCTATGGTCACGGCACAGAGAATGACTTCCTTCTGATCTTTGACCCAGAGCAAGAAATTGTGATTACAGACAGCATTGTGCAATCACTCTGCAACCGCAAAACGGGTATTGGTGCAGATGGGGTAATTAGAATTACAAAGCCAGATGGTAAGTGGTTTATGGATTATCGCAATGCCGATGGGTCTATCGCTGAAATGTGTGGCAACGGTATTCGCGTGATGGCTCGATATCTGGTCACCCATGGACATCAAGGTGAAGGACTTTTTCCGATCAACACTCGTGATGGGGCGAAATATCTTCGCGTTCCGATGGAAGGCGATATCTCAGTCAACATGGGGCAAGTAAGTGATGAGGGCGATGAGGTAGAAGTTCTCCAAAACTCCCTCAGATATTCTGCGCGCCATATTAGTGTGGGAAATCCTCATGCCGTTGCCTTTCTAGATGACCTCACCCAGGTTGGATCTCTTGCAACAGCCCCCGCTGTCGATCCCTCTTCAGTCTTTCCAGATGGCGTCAATATTGAGTTTGTTGAGATCACTTCACCTGACACCGTCATCATGCGAGTGCATGAGAGAGGCAGCGGCGAGACAAAATCATGTGGCACAGGTACATGTGCAGTAGCCCTGGCTGCGACAATCCATACACGAGGACGTCTGCCCGCGCGCTGGATAATTAAGCCACCAGGGGGCACACTCATCGTGGATATTGATGCACATTCCAATGCCACTCTTACAGGTCCGGCACTGCTCATTAAGGATTATGACATTTCAGATTACTTTAATCGATGAAAGACGAAACTCCAGATCAGAGGGAAGCACGCTTTGAAGCGCTCTTACGTGAAAGTGCACAAGCAGCGGCAGAGTACGACTCTGCAGAAGAAGAGATGGACTATGGCGCAGAACAAGAGCTAAGCGAACGCCAAGCACTTCGTCGAGTTAAAGGGTTTTCAACACAACTTCAAGATATTTCAGAGGCTGAGTATCGCGAACTACAATTAGAGCGAGTTGTTCTCGTTGGGGTATGGACTGAAGGAACAATCCAGAATGCAGAGAACTCGCTTACAGAACTTAGAGCGCTGGCAGAGACTGCCGGCTCTGAAGTACTAGATGGCCTGATCCAACGACGAGATAAACCAGATCCTGCAACGTACATTGGTTCGGGCAAGGTGCAAGAACTTAAGGAAGTTGTTCGAGCAACAGGGGCGGACACTGTTATCTGTGACGGTGAACTCTCTCCATCTCAATTGCGACAACTAGAAGATAAGTTGAAAGTAAAAGTTGTAGATCGCACTGCTCTCATTCTGGATATTTTCGCGCAACATGCAAAGAGTCGGGAGGGTAAAGCACAGGTCGAACTCGCACAGATCGCATACTTACTCCCGCGCCTTCGTGGTTGGGGAGATTCACTTTCGCGTCAGGTCGGTGGTCGCGCAGCGGGTGGTGCGGGTATTGGTGGTCGTGGGCCGGGTGAGACCAAGATCGAAACTGACCGCCGTCGTATTCGAGAC
>JBIJAL010000015.1:0-16484 GCA_044345775.1 Candidatus Planktophila sp. | reverse complement strand
CTTCTTTGCCGACGACGATGGCGCAACAGCAGCTGCCAAGGCGCTATGCGGTGGTTGTCCGATGCGCAATGCTTGTTTAGATGGCGCGCTATCACGACAAGAACCATGCGGAGTGTGGGGCGGACAGCTTATTGAAGATGGCGTCATCATTGAACGTCGTCGTCGTGCAGGTCGTCCACCGAAGGTTTCTGCTGCCTAAAGTTAGCGTTACCTAGTTTTTCGCTGACATCGTGGACAGAAATGTGACGAGCGTGCGCCAAAAACTATTCTCTTAATTGGCGCGCCACAACGTGGACAGGGTTCATCCTCACGCCCATAAGCAGAAAGGGATTGATCGAAGAATCCACTTTCGCCATTGATATCAATATAGAGATCGTCAAAGGATGTGCCACCTTGTGCAATCGCTTCTTGCATTATTTGCGTTGCACAATCAATTACGGTTGCGATCTTTTTTCTTGATAGTTCAGAAGTCAATGATTCGGGATGCACCTTTGCCCGCCAGAGCGCTTCATCGGCATAGATATTTCCAACTCCCGACATAATCTCTTGATTTAACAACGCGGTCTTGATGCGAACTCGGCGTTGCGCAAATTTTGTAATTGTCTCCTGATAATCAAAGCTGGGATCAAATGGGTCAAGGGCAATGTGCGCAGCAGAGCTCGGCACCCCATCGGTGAGCTGCTCGATAGAGAGCCAACCAAAGGTTCGTTGATCATTAAAAACAAGTTCACGGCTGCGGAGAGATTTCTTCAAGGCGAATTGTGCACGTACATGTTTAGCTGCAGGTCTATCTTTCTGAGCAATAAGAAACTGCCCGCTCATTCCAAGATGTGCAACTAACACAAATGGGCGATCCAGAGTTATCCATAGGAACTTCCCGCGGCGTCCAGTGCCGGTAATTCGAGCACCCTTAAGTGCTGATAGCGGGGCGATGGATTCAGCTTTGAGCGTGCGCGGATGAAGATCTAACGCATCAACAATGCGATATCCAGAGATGAGATGGTGCAGACCTCGTCGAACAGTTTCTACTTCAGGAAGTTCAGGCATTATTTCCCAGCTTTACATTTTTCCGAGCAGTACTTCACATTCTCCCAATCGCGCGCCCATTTTTTGCGCCACTCAAACTCGCGTTCGCAGCGCTGACAAACCTTAGGAGGGAAGCCATTTTTACTCTTGGCTCGCATGGCGCGAGTGTAACTCGAAGGGTTCATCAGGCGCATCAGGAATCTGCTGGCTAAACTCATGCGATGAAAGCACTTCTGGCCGCCTGTCTTGCACTTGTCACTCTTACGGGGTGTACGCAGGCTCTCACCTTTGGGGAGATGGCCGATGGAGCATGTACCGATAATCAAAGTCGCCTGGTTCAAGAACACATTGGTGCACAAATTACAGCGCTGTCTCGTGAAGAGTGGGAGAGTGCGTACTCATACGCGTCCTCTGGATTTCGAGAAGCTATCACTCTCGATCAGTTCATTCTTGTGATCGGTACCGAGTATCAGATGCTGATAACGAGCGAGGCCACTGAATATGGCTCATGCACGGTTGATTCTGAAACCATTATCCAAGATGTACGCGTAACAAGTAAGGAAGAGAATTTTCAATTAAGGTATGAATTATCGTATCTAGTGCAAATACTTGGAATTGAATCGGCATCAGTAGCACTCACTGATCCACTGACAAATATTTAGATATTGCTGCCCGTTACGCCAAGCGAAGTTAATTCGTTACAGGTGAGATCTCTGGGAACCAGACTAGTGCTTCATCACGAAATGGTCCTTCAGCTTCAAGTTGGCAGAAGATTCCAGTCGTTCCCATTGTGACTCGGTGGATCAAAACATATTCAGCAGGAAGATTAAGTTGGAATCCAATCTTGGCTGTGGGATTTCGTGGATCGCCCACGCGTGCACTTTGATCGCGTAGCCAATCGCGTGAATATTTAAATGTAGGCGTACGTAAAGGCTCGACAAGTGGGACTAGATATTCCAGGACTAAATTCGGATCGACATCAACTTCAGGGAGGATAAATCCATCTTTTTTGAAACCGTCGTACAGGGCTTGGGCATTGTCATCGAGCGCGTGCTTAAGAAGGTTTTTAAAAGGTTCAGGGAAACCATTAGGTAGTCGATTACATGCACCAAAATCTAAAACACCGATACGACCATCTTCAAGCAATCTGAAGTTTCCTGGGTGCGGGTCTGCATGCAGTAACCCTGCGCGATCTGGGCAGGTGAAGTGGAATCGCGCAATATGCATACCCGCGGTGTTGCGCTCCTCCTGCGTTCCATTCTTAATAATTTGCGCAAGTGGTTTTCCATCAATCCATTGGCTAACTAAAACCTTTGCAGTCGCGTGCAGAACGAGTGGAATCGCGATATCAGGATCATTTTCGTAGGCGGCATAGCAGGCGCGCTGTGCCTCGGCTTCATACAAGTAATCGACTTCTTCAATAATGCGCGCACGTAACTCTTCCATCAATGGCTTCATATCCACACCCGGAAGGACAAGACCGAAGATTTTCGAGAAACGTTGAATCTGATTGAGATCACTAACAAGTGCTTCAGCAGCACCTGGGTATTGGATCTTTACTGCAACGTGAGTTCCATCTTTCCAGACCGCTTTATGTACTTGACCGATAGATGCAGAAGCGGTGGCTTGATCTTCAAATGAGATGAAGAGATCGCGCCAATTTTCTCCAAGCTCTTTCGCTAAAACTTTATGAACAACTTTGGCTGGGAGTGGTGGCGCTGACTCTTGCAACTTAGTTAGCGTTTCGCGATACGGCTTTGCAAATTCTTCGGGGAGCGCTGCCTCAAAAACACTGAGGGCTTGACCGAACTTCATCGCACCGCCTTTAAGTTCGCCTAAAACTTTAAAGAGTTGCTCTGCAGTCTTTTCTTGAATATCGGCAAAGACGACAGAGGATGATTGACCAACAAGCTGTTTTCCGATCCCCAGCACACTTCGTCCTGCAATACCTACGGGAATTGAGACCATGCGAGCAGAGCGAGCACCGGTAGTACTCGGGATCTTTACATCTGCAGGTTTCTTTGCCACGCCCCAATCTTCTACGTGATCTGATCTTCACGCCAAATGAAAGTGGCAAAATAGGTGCGAGATGGGCAAGATCACAGCCAGTTGCACCCACATTCGGGATTTCGACCAAGGGCGATCAGAGAACTCTGACTGAGGTTTAAGGTATCAACGGCCATATAGCCGCCGGTTAACTCACTTTCTCCCTTATCGATATGGGCCAGAAGAAACGATGCAATCACGCCCGCGAGGTAGTGCGCAGCAAAGACCGGCGGCTGTTGAATCTCTGCCTGTGCGCTGAGTGCGATTTTATTTGCAATTGCACTTACGCCGCCGAGTGATTGAGTAATTGTGATGTCTCGACACCTTGTGCATGGCGTTTTTCCTGGTTGAACAATTGGCCCGAAGACAAGGTGGCCACCATCGAGTGGTGAGATCACACAATGTTCGTGACCTGATGTCATCCACTGTGCCAAGAGTTGGGGATCTAATGGGCCGGTATGAATTTTTATAAATCTCTCTGGCACTCCTTCATCAATTTCTTGTGCATTTTCATGGCTTTCTATCGGAAAGAGTGAGAGTTCTTTTCCGAGAATCTCCATTCGTTGCTTGAATCCATGGCCAACATCTGTTGCTCTAATAAACCCGGCGCTGAGATCGGTATCAACAACTGCTGGGGAATCCGCACGAGTGCCCATCGCAAAGTGGGTATAAGTGACGCCACTTGAGAGCAAGATTCCATAGAGCAACGTTGCAATCCGATCACTTCCGTAAATCTCAACTCGTACATTCTGTCGTGAGTTAATAATTGAAACTCCCGAATCGTGTACACCTGGAAGTAATCGAGTGTGTGCTAATTCTGGTGCGACTCGTCGTTGCAGTTGAGAGAATGCAGCATCTGGCAAAATGTCACGACGTTTATGTTTTGCTACAGATTGATATCGAGTGGTAATCGCCAAAATAGATGGCGATGTTTCTAAAAATTCGTGCTCTTCGAGATTCCAAAGAAGTTCACTTAACTCGGCTGCTGTGATCCCGCACTCCACGGCGATATCAACTCCGTCCTCAATCTGATTTGCCAGCATTTCAAGTGCGCGTACATACCCGTTCTCTGGGATTGCAAATGAACTCCGAGCAGTGCCGCACCGAAGACCGATCGAGGTGCGGTAGATATTAATTCCCTCTTTGAGGCGCTGGTGGGTGTGGTCAGTTGCTGATGTGGTTGTTCTCATGTCGGGAAGAGTTCCACCTGTGTGACTGCACGCGTGCGAGCGCTTCCACACCTGATCGCCGAAGAACATCTGGCGATACTGCTGGTAGAGAAAAGACTTCACCCCGTATCAACTGATACGGGGTGAAGTTGTAGAACTAATTCGTACTCACCAATTCCAGCTAAAGAGAGCCTGACTATGGCTAGTAGTTATGGTGCAGGTGTTTACTCTTACGAGTTACTGCGCCTTACCGAGAATTCGGTTGACCGTTGTTCCGCATACTGGGCACTTACCCTTTGCCATGCGGCGACCTGAATCCGAGATGTGAACCATGCCTTCGAAGTCACGCTTCGCTTTGCACTTCACACAGTAGGCATCACCCTTGTAAGCCTCGTTTGTCTCTGCCATTTCTTTGCCTCCTATCGACGTATGCGCTAGGAGCGCACTCGTTCAGGCTTGACGATACTCCCGCTCACGCTCAAAGTGGGTGCTTTGGGCAAGGTTTTATCCCAGTTTCTTCAGCTCAACGGGGGCGGCTAGCGCTCGTTCTGCCGCCTCATAGCCATCGAGATAGGCGCTAGCGAGCTCGCTATCGGGGAATCGGGCCAGTGTGGAGGTGAATTGCTCTCCATGATCGCTATGGGCGAGATGGATCGCCTCGTGGAAGAGGACGTAATCCAAGGCATATTCAGGGGCTAATTGGAGGCGATCTGAGATGCGGATGGTGCGATCCACGCTCGTACATGAGCCCCAGCGCTCGCGCATTGCGCGCCAGGTGACGCTCTGAGGGCGCTCAAGGATCTCAGGGGCGAACTGGGTCAAGAGGCTATCAATCCGCTGCGCCAGCGCGCCCTCACTTGGGGTTTTGGCTGCCTCCTGGCTTCTAATCTTGGCAATCATCTCAGGGACCATGGCGCGTTCATCGGCCTTACTCATACTGGCCGGGATTGAGATAACGATGCGCCCGCCTTGGCGGTAAGCCGAGAGATTGCGCTTACGTCTCTTGGAGCGAATGACGATGATCTCGCCCTCACCTATACCAGGCAGGGTTACTTCGCCATCGCCGAATTCACCACCGAGGCTAGGGTTGAGGTCACTTCTCATATTCCAAAAGTACCGCCGAATTCATCGCACGATGTGGATGAAGTGGAGAACCTCAACTACGTGTTGAGGCTAGTAATGCCTTGCTATAGCTCTACATAGTAAAAAAACTCTTATATGTCAATGCGTGGGGCATTTGATTTGCTGGCTCGATCGTCGTAGTTTTTGCATACGAAGTCCTCGGATAACCGTTCTATATCTGCAAGGGGAAGGCAGATATTGGAATGTGCGGCCGGGGACTTCGCTTTTATCTCTTCAATCAATTCAAGTCTTCAAGTTTTAAATCAGGCCACTTAAGTCATCAGGTACCGCACTCGATGCAATAAATGCTTTCGGATCTTTTAGGTCATCAGCGCTGGGAAGTATTCCTGCCCATAGCGCATCACGACTTTCAATCTGACTCTCTTCGCGGATGGTTCGCCAGAAAGCGCTCGCCTCACGAGTGAGTCGTGGTGAAACTTCAAGACCTAATAACGTTGCAAAGAGTTGCTGCGCGGGAGTAGACGCTGCGCGACGACGACGTTGTGTTTCGCGGAGCGCCTCAATATTTGGCATGCGATCTCCAGCAGCAGTAGTTACGACATCATCTGTCCAGCCATCAATAAGTGCCAGAACTGTCTCGAGTTTTTCAAGTGCGGCTTTTTGTTGTGGTGATTCTTCCGGAGAGAAGATTCCATTATTTAATTCAATGGAGAGATTCACTTGCCCCTCAATAGGTTGCGATGGATCAAAGCCGCTCATTGCCTCTTCTGCTTGTCGCTGAATTGCATCAAGATCAATGCGAATTCCCCGACCATATTCAGTGATGGTGCTCTGTATATACGAAACTAGCCATGGGTTATGTGCAAAGAGACGAGCAACGGCACTTTCTCGCAGTGCATGGAATAGATAAATCTCTGATTGAGGAATTTCAAGATCTGCAGACCATGCTGCAATGTTTTCAGGAATGAGCACTGGGCGTGGGGGATCAAGAATTGGCAAGGCGGCATCGTGGGCACCGGTAAGAGTTGATGCTAACGTCCCGATGGATTGACCCAGCTGGGTTGCCACCATGGCAGCAATAAATCCGCGAAGCAATCCACCAATAGCCTCAAGTGGAATTGGGGTTTCGCCACCCACGTCTTGCTCCTGCGCCTGTGACGCCTGCGCCAAAAGATCAGCCATCGCTTCAAGTAGGCCTTGTGCAAGGGGGGCAATATCTCGATGCCAACCAGAGATTGTGAGGTCAATCCAATCTGCGCGATTTACAACCGAGACAGATGTCGGTGAAAGAACTGAAGGAAATGATGTTGCTTCATTGAGCCATATTTCAGAAATTTCGTAGGCACTTGCAACCACGCTCTGGTCCCGAGTACTTAATGGCGCTACACCTTTACTTGTAATAAATTTCTTTGCTGTTTCGCGAACTGTATTTATTGGCAGCGGATCTGCTGGGGTGCTCCCTGTTGGACCAAATCCAGGAAATGCTCCTGCACCAGTCATGCCTGAAAAGAGCGCGGAGAGATTCTCGCTCGTCATTGCTTGCATGTTTTCTAAGTTCTCGACAGGAATTCCTAATTTTTCAAATTGCTCACGCATCTGCTCTTGGATAGCACGAAGAATTTCATTGAAATCTTCAGGGCCATTGTTATCTTGAGAACCATCTGAACTTCCATCATCGGATCCGTTGCCGGGCGGGGTAAAACCAAAGGGAGACATAGTTTCTACCCAGACCTTTCTTCCGTGAGCAACTACTCCGGACACTTTAAGTAGAACACATTGAGAGCGAAATTTCTTCCCCGCCCGCCCTACCTTTTTAGATGTGCTTGTCACATGCTCTTTTTAGATGCTCGTTTCGAGTCGAAGTGCGGAGGGTGATTTTGCGACTAGGCTTACCCTATGTCGAATGCATTCCTCGCTCTCATCTGGTGGGTCATCCCCGCTGGAGCCTTGATCGGTGCCCTTGGGTATGTGCTCTGGGTGACACAATTCAAAGACCGATACGAAACTCAAACATCGCGCTCGGTCGATCAATTTCAGCGATTCCAGGGTGCCTTCAATCAAGCTCAGGTAGTAACTGCAGATGGTGCCAAAGATGACACATATAAAAATGATGGCCAAGAGCAAGCTGATAATCTGCGACGAGGAGAAGAGAAATAATTCGCGCCTTGATTTTTCCTCGGCTGCCGCGGTTATCGACTGCGCTCATCTATACCTTTTTTATCGTGGCCTTTCTCTCTCCATTGCAGTATGTAGCAATCGCTCCTGGAACCCCGCAGGGAATCTTTCCTGAGATCGTTAAAGTAAATTCAAAAGGTGGGGCGAAAGCATTTCCCATTGACGGTCAGTTCTATCTGCTTACGATCCGTGTCACATCACCAGGTTCATACCTCTCAGGTATTGAAGGTCTGTATCGCTGGGTGCGCACTGATCACGTACTTCTTCCGAGCAGTGTTATCTATCCACCCGGAATTACCTCTGAGGAAGAAGAGAAGCAGTCCGAAGAAGAGATGAAAGGATCGCAAGATTTTGCTCGCTTGGTGGCGCTGCGGTATCTCGTGAAGAACTATCCGAACGGTGGGTATCAGAAATTGACTCCTAATGATCTTTTTATTGATGTAGAAAAAGTTGGTGGACCAAGCGGAGGCATGATCTTTACGCTAGCCATTATTGAATTGCTCACTCAAGAAAACTTACTCAACGGGCGAACAGTGGCTGGAACCGGAACAATTGGCGAAGATGGAACAATTGGCCCGATCGGTGGCATCGGGGAGAAGCTCATTGCCGCCAAAAGGGCAGGTGTGGACCTTTTTCTAGCCCCTAAGGAGAACTGTTCAGAACTTTCTTCTATACCTGAGGGCATCACAGTCGCGGCAGTCGGGAGCATCGATGAGGCTGTGGCGGCGCTGAGTTCATCGACACCGAAAGGTTGCGATAGTTTAGGCGCATGAATCGACTGCGCAAACCCCTGAATATCACCATCGGTGTCATTGTTCTTCTAGGAGCGATTATTGCCTCCTCAAGTGGATTTTATATCGATTGGCTCTGGTTCAAATCTGTTGGCTTCACAGAGGTCTGGAGCACAATTCTCATCACTAAGGTAGTTCTTTTCGTTGTTGTTGGCGTAGTTACCTCTCTCTTCATCTCTATAAATATTTATATTGCATATAAAAAGCGTCCACTATATGTGCCACTCTCTGTCGAGGCAGATAACTTAGAAAGATATCGAGCGCAGATAGAACCAATTCGTAAATGGATATTCCTAGGAATTGCAGCCGTTCTCATCTACTTCGGCGGAACATCCGGAGCGGTGTTCTGGTCAACATGGCTTCAGTTCACAAACTCAACCCCATTTGGAGTAACAGATCCTCAATTCGGTTTAGATATTTCATTCTTTGCATTTAAGTTGCCGATGTATCAAGCGCTCATTGGTTGGGGAATTTCACTCACCGTAATCGCAATAATTGCAGCAGTCACCGTTCATTACCTATACGGCGGAATCCGCCCGCAGGTACAAACCGATCGCACAACTACTGCGGCTCGAGTTCAGATCTCCGTCCTTCTAGGATTCTTCGTTCTTCTGAAGGCAGTTGCTTATTGGTATGACCGTTACGCATTGGCGCTCAAAGAGAATGCACTCATCACAGGTATGACCTACAGTGATGTCAACGCACTATTGCCAGCCAAGGCAATTCTTGCGGCAATTGCAGTTGTCTGCGCATTACTCTTCTTTGCAAGCATCTTTACTCGCTCATGGCTGCTTCCCTCTGCCGGTACAGCACTTCTTGTTATCTCATCAGTCTTGATCGCAGGACTTTACCCGGCAGCGATTCAACAATTTCAGGTAAAGCCTTCTGAATCATCCAAGGAAGCTCCCTACATTCAGCGCAATATTGATGCCACTCGAGTTGCATACGGTATTGATAGCGTTGATGTTCAAAACTACGATGCAACGTTGACTACCAATGCGGGCCAACTTGCAGATGATGCGGCAACAATCGCAAATATTCGACTTATGGATCCGAATGTTCTCTCTGCAACATTCCGCCAGCTTCAGCAGCTGAAGCCGTACTACGCATTCCCTGATTCTCTTGATGTCGATAGATATAAAGTCAATGGGGTTTCCCGCGACACAATTGTTGCAGTACGCGAACTCAGCATTGATGGTAATCCAAGTCGTAACTGGATCAATGATCACCTTGTATACACTCATGGCTTCGGTTTTGTAGCAGCCTTTGGTAACTCTCGAGATGCCGATGGAAAGCCAACATTTGCTGTGGGTGACCTTCCTTCTACCAAGGGTCTTGGCGAGTTTGAGCCACGTATCTACTTCGGTGAGAACACACCTGATTACTCAATAATCGGTGGCGTGAAGACTGATTCACCTGTTGAATTTGACTACCCAGATGATTCATCTGCAAATGGGCAGAAGAATTACACCTACACGGGCAAGGGTGGCGTTCCAGTCGGAAGCCTCTTTAATAAATTGCTCTTTGCTATCAAGTACCAAGAACAGCGCATTCTGCTTTCAAGCCTGATCAATAAAGATTCAAAGATCATTTTTGATCGTAATCCTCGCGATCGCGTCGCCAAGGTTGCCCCATGGCTAACCCTTGATGGAGATCCATACCCAGCAATTGTTGATGGTCGTATTCAGTGGATTATTGATGGCTACACAACAAGTTCTAGCTATCCATATTCACAGACAACCGCACTCGCTTCAGCGACTGTTGATGCGCTCACAGTTAATTCAGCATCTGTGACAGCGCAAGCAAATCGAAACGTGAACTACATTCGAAACTCTGTGAAAGCCACAGTTGATGCATATGACGGAACCGTCACCTTGTATCAATGGGATGAGAAGGATCCTGTGTTGGCCACCTGGATGAAAGTTTTCCCTGGCTCTGTGACTCCAAAGGCGAAGATGTCCGCAGAACTTCTTGATCATATTCGCTACCCAGCAGATCTCTTCAGAGTTCAACGTGATGTCTTGAGTTCATATCATGTGTCGACTGCTGGAGCCTTTTACGGTGGACAAGACTTCTGGCGCGTTCCTCGTGACCCATCAACATTCGGTGGCAATGCAAATGCACAGCCTCCGTATTACATGACGCTACAAATGCCAGGATCGAATACTCCTACATTTTCTCTCACCACCCCATTTGTGCCTCGCGGTGGTCGTGAAAACTTGTCAGCATTTGCAGTTGCAAATTCTGATCCTGGTCCAAATTACGGAAAAATTACAGTCTTGCAATTGCCACGTAGTACAAACGTGGCGGGACCATCACAGGTAGCTTCAAACTTTGAAGCAAAACCTGAAGTTGCGAATTCGCTTTCGCTTCTTCGTCAAGGTGGTTCAGATGTAGTGCTCGGAAGCCTGCTTACACTTCCTGTAGGTGGCGGACTTCTCTACGTTCAGCCTGTCTACGTACGCGCAACATCAAATGCGGCGGCATATCCACTCTTGCAGAAAGTCCTCGTCTCATTCGGAGATCAAATTGGTTTTGATGACACCCTTAAGGGCGCTCTTGATCAAGTCTTCGGTGGAAACTCAGGAACTCAATCCGGTGGCGGTGATGTCGACTCTGGTGGATCTTCATCTGATGCATCAAGTGCAATTGCAAGTGCAATTGCTGCTTATAAAGATGGATTAGCTGCTCTAGCAAAGGGAGATTTCGCTGCATACGATCGTGCGCAGAAGAGATTGAAATCTGCCCTCGATGCTGCTGCAAATGCGCAGAAGTAGTAGTTAATTCTTCTCAATTTGGTGGTTGACCCTGCGGCGATTAGGATTGTGTTACCGACGCGGGGTGGAGCAGCTCGGTAGCTCGCTGGGCTCATAACCCAGAGGTCGTAGGTTCAAATCCTGCCCCCGCTACTAAGATATACAGTGAGAAAACAAAGTAGTTCTAGATGATGGAAAAGTAGTTCTAGATGATGGAGATAGCGCTGAAAGGCGCTCGGCGAAAACTTTTAGAACATTCTGGGTGCGTTAAATACCCAAGTGAGCGAAAGAAGACTCATTGTGATCAGTATTTGAGCTCTCTGAGTGAGAGTCCACCATTTTCTTGCCAGGTAAAAACTCGCGCTTCTTATTGTCGATGGTGTGACAAAGAGCAAAACAAGAAATGCTAAGCCCACATATCCCAAAGGATTTAAAATCAGGGCAGCATTGAATTCGCCTAACAGGATATTCCCTACAGATCTCGTGCTTCCACAAAATGGGCAAGGTAGGCCGGTGACATTCCTAAACATACAAAGGGATGGCCCCGAGCTAAAACCTGACGAGCGAATTGCCAATAGTCTCAAAATCCAGAGTAAAGCTAGTAGCGAGAGTAAACGAATTGAAAGTTTAAGCCGTTGCAGTTTTTCGATCTCAAATTTTGAAATAAAAAATTGGGCAATCAGGTTCATAACAAACCTGATTGCCCAATTGAGATTTTTAGTAGCCTGATGATTCCAAGCCGATCATTGCTCCAATTGCACCCCACCAAATGATTGTGATGACTGCGAATACAATCGAAATGATTAGTCCGGCAAGCGCCAAACCACGACCGCCCTGGCTTGGATCTTTGCCAGTTTGATTCATTCCAATAATGCTAAAAACTAAACCTAGTGGCCAGCAAAGTAGGCTGCAAACAAAGCCTGTAATCGCCATACCGTTAGTTCTTGGCGCTCCTGTTCCGCTCATTATTTTTCTCCTCTAGTAGTTGATCCGACTCCTGACAGTGAAGGATGGTTAAGTATTGCCTTAGAGCTAATTAAATACAAGAATTTCTGCGGAATTTCGCAAATTTTATTGAAGTTCCACGATTAAATACTTTTTAGATAGTAGTATTGAGCAATGGAAAACTACCAAACTGAACCAAAGGCATCACCCCAACATCGACTAGGGGCGTATGCTTTAGATGTCGCCCTACTTCTATGTACCTGTTTCATCGGTTGGATCATTTGGAGTCTGGTTATTTGGGGGCAAGGACTGACCCCAGGTAAGCAAATTTTGAGGTTGCGGGTAGTTTCTTCTATGACCGGTCAGACCGCAAGTTGGGGTCATATGGCAATTAGGCAATTTCTAATTCCTATGGCCATGACTTTACCTTTCTCAATTTTGCAGTTGGCATTTGAGCCTTACTTATTCGATGCAAATTATTGGGCAGATCCAAGTTATTACGATTACTCGCTTTTCGGTTCCCTGGGAGCTCTCTTTATGTCGTTATTATCGTTCGGAGTTGCGCTATTTGACGCATTGTGGATTTTTAAAGGTGGACAAAACCGAAGAGTGACAGATCTATGGGCAAAAACTGATGTTTTGAACACGTCCAACACGGTACGGGCTAGATAAATAAGAGTTATCGAATACGAAGCGAGTTTGTAACAACAAGGAGTGAACTTAAGGCCATTGCAGCGGCGGCATACATTGGTGTTAACGCTCCAGCCATAGCAATGGGAATACCGATGACGTTGTAGGCAAAGGCCCACCCAAGATTAATCTTGATGATTCGTAAGGTCTTTGTGGCCAGAGCAAGTGAGCTGACAACGCCCATTAAATCTTTGCCCATCAAGGTGATGTCGGCGCTACCGATTGCTGAATCAGTTCCTGTTCCCATTGCGATACTTAAATCGGCAGCAGCAAGGGCTGCTGCATCGTTAATGCCGTCACCGACCATGAGGACTGTCTTGGAATCTTTCTTAAAATCTTCCACAACGCGTAATTTGCGATCAGGCAAAGTGTTGGCAATAACGTTACTTGCAGGAATTCCAACGAGAGATGCGATATGACGAGCGCTCTCTTGATTGTCTCCGGTGACTAGCCACGGAGTGATTCCACGTGCATTAAGTGCAGATATTGTTGCTTCTGCATCATCTTTAACAACATCAGAGGTTGTAAAGAGCGCTAGTGCAACACCATCCCAGGCAAGGACTGAGACGCTTTCGCCACGGCTACGGGCTTTCTCAATACCTTCAGAAATCTGAGGATCAAAAGGAATCGAGCTATGTGCAATCGCCTCTGGGGTTCCAATGAGAACTAGCGGTGAGAACGATCCACACTCGACTCGTCCTCCGACGCCTGAACCTGGTGTCTGAATGAAATCGGTAAGCGCCAAGATCTTCGCACCGCGTGAAAGAGAATGAGATGCGATCGCCTTTGCAATGGGGTGATCATTTGCATTTTCTAGAGTCAACGCTGTTGAGAGAATCATCTGCTCATTGATGATGGTTGAAATATCATTGCCAAGTACTTTCTGAGCAGATGTCGGTATAAGAACATCGCCAACTTTCATCACACCCGTTGTCAAAGTTCCTGTCTTATCAAAAATCGCCACATTTACAGCGCGAGCAAGCTCTAGGACGTGTGGTTTGCGCAAGACGATTCCACGAGAAGCTCCGCGCCCGGATGCGACAACAAGTGCCACTGGGGTTGCTAAACCGAGAGCGCAGGGACAGGCAATGACAAGGACTGTGATTGCAACTGAAATCGATGTTGAGAGAGAACGACCATCGCTACCATTTAAGGCGCTATCGAGGTAGTAATACCAGAGAAAGAATGTTCCAATCGAAATAAGTGTGACTATTGGAACAAAGACTGCCGAAATCCGATCCGCTAAACGCTGAATTGGCGCCTTAGCACTTTGTGCTTCGACAACCATTGCAGTAATTCGGGCGAGTTCGGTGTCACTTCCAATGCGAGTGGCCTTAACGATAATGCGACCATTGTTATTCATTGATGCACCGATAACGCGAGAGCCCGGTGACACATCTACAGGGACAGACTCTCCTGTAAGCATTGAATTATCAACAGAAGAGTTACCAGAAATCACAACACCATCTGTTGCGATACGAGCACCTGGCTTTACAACGAATTCATCACCTAAGACTAAATGCTCAATTGGGATAAGAACTTCTAGACCGTTTCGTAGAACTGTCACCTCTTTTGCGTGGAGCGAGAGAAGCGAGGTGAGGGCGCTGCTGGCACGATGTTTAGCGCGTGATTCAAGGAAGCGACCTAAGATCACAAAGAGTAAGACTCCGGCGGCAACTTCTGTATACACATCTCCATCACCAGTTGCATTTGCATAGATAGACCATGTGAAGGCTGCGGTAGAGCCAAGTGAGATCAAAGTATCCATTGTTGGGTGTGTGATGTTTCGAATTGCGGTGCGGTGAATTGGCCATGCAACAAAGAGAATCAGGGGAGTAGTAAGCCCAATAACAACCCATGCGGTGGGTGAATACAGTGGATGTGGAATTGAGAGGAGATCAAGAAGATCGTGAATCTGCATATCGATCCACATATGCCAATCCATCACCATTGAGATGGCAATTGCGGGAACCCCAAAGAGAATCGCCCAGATCAGAGCGCGCGTTGATTTTCGATTAGCAAGTGCTGGTCCTTGACTATCTGCCATTAGGGTCGCGCCATACCCGGCCGATTTAATCTTTGAAATAATTACAGCGGTAGGTAACTCTTCTGGCGCGAGAACGTGAACAGTCTCGCTTGCGAAATTCACTGAGGCACGAACTCCGGCAACAGAATTGAGGGCTCTCTCCACTGATGCCACACATGAAGAACAGGTCATACCGGTTACTGAGTATGTGGTTGCAGTCAGAGTTGCCTTATCTAAATCAATTGAAATCTCAGGTTCACGATGGCGCATAAGGTCGATGGAGATATCTTCAGCCATTGTTATCTTCCTTTAGATTGAGAGCAGATAGTACGTGGGTATGTATCTTTGAATTAGATGAAATTGCATTTGGGCCAAATGGACCGTCGATGCCATCAAGTGAGGTGAATCGTCCGCCTGCTTCAGTCACTATTAAATCTAACGCTGCCATATCCCAGAGCGCTAGTGATGGTTCGATGGCAGCATCAACTGCGCCTTCAGCGACGAGCATGTGAGACCAGAAATCTCCGACACCACGAGTTCGCCATGCGCTATCAAGAAGAGTTTCAAAAGCGTTACGGCGATCGCCCCAACCCTGGAAATCTGAGTACGCGATCGAAGCATCAGCGATTGTTTGCACACCTGAAACATGTAATGGTCGTGGCGGTGTTGAGTTCTCTAAAAGGTAAGCGCCTTGCCCGTGAGTGGCATACCAACGGCGATAGAGAGCAGGCGATGAGACAACGCTTACAACAACCTGACCGTTAACAACAAGTGCGATCAGTGTTGCCCACGTTGGAACACCTCGGAGAAAATTCTTAGTGCCATCAATGGGATCAATTACCCAATAGCGATTCTGGCTATCTGCAGAAGATCGAGAGTCACCAAACTCTTCACCAACAATTGTGTCGGTAGGGTATGTGGCAGCAATTGCACCACGAATGGCTTCTTCAACGGCACGGTCAGCATCTGTCACTGGCGTGTTATCTGGCTTTGTCGTGATCTTTAAATCTAAAGCGCGATAGCGCGAGAGTGAAATAGCATCGGCTTGATCTGCCAGCGAGAGTGCGAAGGTGAGTTCTTCTGCAAAGCTGGAAGAGTGTGCGCTCATGTTATTTCCTGCCCCGCTCATGGCCCGATTCTATCTCCGCGATGGACTTACTCGCTTAGCGTGGGGTTCTTATCCTTGAGTTCTAAGAGTGACCTCAGACTCGTTACTCGTGTCATCCGCTCTTCATCAATTACACCTGCAGGTGCAACCCATTCGTTGAGGCGACAACTTGGCTCATAGTGAGTGCACTTAGAGAGACACCCCTGGGTGATCTCTGCGATATCAGCGAAGGCTGCAATGATTCGATTCGAATCAAGGTGAGCTAGACCAAAGGCTCTAATTCCAGGTGTATCAATAATCCAACCATCGTGGCTCTTAAGTTCAGATGAGAGTGGAAGAGCTATCGCACTTGATGATGTGTGACGCCCACGTCCGGTCACAGTATTAACGATCCCTGTTATCCGTCCAGCATGGGGAACAAGTGCATTAATCAGAGTTGATTTCCCAACACCTGAGTGTCCAACCAAGACAGAAGTTTTGCCCGTCAGAATTTCTTTAATAATTGAAAGGCTCGCCTCTTGTGAATCTGCCTTTGAGGACGAAGTTAAAATTGTGACACCAAGTTTTCTATACTCTTCAACAAAATCAGGTAGCGGTGCTAAGTCAGTTTTAGTCATAAGAAGTATTGGTGTGATGCTCTCGTGGAAGGCGCAGACTAAGAAGCGATCA
>JBIJAL010000074.1:0-4888 GCA_044345775.1 Candidatus Planktophila sp. | reverse complement strand
TCAACTAAGGCTCGCATTCACATTCGTATGTGGGCCAAGACAGGAGAAAAGTGTCAAAGGTCCGCGTACATGAGTTGGCAAAACAACTCGGCATGGAGAGCAAGGAAGTTCTTGCAAAGCTCCAAGAGATGGGCGAATTCGTCCGTTCAGCATCATCAACAGTAGAAGCACCGGTAGTGCGCAAACTTGTCGCACTTTATCCAGATGCAAAGCCTGCTGAAGAGAAGAAACCAGTAAAGAAGGCGGCTGCGAAGAAAGCGGCTGCGAAGAAGAGTGTTGACGTTGATCCTGCCCTCGCCGCTGAATTAGCGGCAGAGCTTGGTGTGGATCTTGATGCAATTAAGGCACAGCGTGCAGCTGCGGTGATACCAACTCCGCCACCATCTGATGTACCTGTTATTGAAGAGAATTCTGCAGAAGAGATTAAGCCAGTGCCTCGTCCCGGAAATAATCCTTTTTCAACAACTAGTTCAACAGGTGGCGCTGTCCCACGCCCTCCTCGTCCCGGAAATAATCCTTTCTCAACTGGTGGTTCGGTTCCGCGTCCACCGGCACGTCCGCAAGGAAGCTCTGGAAGTGGCGCACCACGACCAGGAATGGCCGGACCTCGTCCAGGTTCAGTACGTCCAGGTTTTGCAGCACGTCCATCATCACCGCGTCCATCAGGTGCACCAGGTTCGCCATCGCAATACCCACCACGTACAGGTTCTGGCGCACCTACAACTGGTGGAAATTATCGTCCAGGTGCACCATCAGCTGGCGCAACACCAGGTCGTGCACCAAGTGGTGCACCAGGTCGTGGTGGTCCAGGGCGCGGTGGCGCTGCGGGAGCATTCGGAAAGAATGCAAGTAAATCTTCTAAGCGCAAACCAAAATCAAGAAAAGCGTTACGTGATGAATTCGACAATATGCAAGCGCCAAAACTTGGCGGCGCTGTTATTCCTCATGGTGATGGAAAGACTCAAGTACGTATGCGTCGCGGCTCATCCCTTGCTGACTTCGCCGAAAAGATCAATGCAGATCCAGCAGCACTCGTAGCAGCGCTCTTTCACCTAGGTGAGATGGTTACTGCTACACAGTCTGTTGATGCTGACACCTTTGAAATTCTCGGCGCACAACTTGGATATGTAATTGAAGTTGTTTCCCCTGAAGACGAAGATCGCGAACTTTTACAAGACTTTGATATTGATCTTGCCAAAGAGATGGAAGAACTTGATCCTTCAGAGTTAGTTGCACGCCCACCCGTTGTCACAGTCATGGGACACGTCGACCATGGTAAGACAAGCTTGCTCGATGCTATCCGCAAGACCGAGGTGCTCAAAGGTGAGGCCGGAGGAATCACTCAACATATCGGTGCGTATCAGATTCATCATGATCACGACGGCGTCAATCGTGCGATTACATTTATTGATACACCAGGTCACGAAGCGTTCACCGCTATGCGTGCACGTGGTGCCAAGGTGACAGATATTGCTGTTCTTGTAGTCGCAGCAGATGATGGAATCATGCCTCAGACTATTGAAGCGCTTAATCACGCTCAGGCTGCTGATGTTCCGATTGTGGTTGCGGTAAACAAGATTGATAAGGAAGGGGCAAACCCAGAAAAGGTTCGCCAGCAACTTACTGAGTACAACTTGATCGCTGAAGAGTATGGTGGAGATACAATTTTCGTAAATGTCTCTGCCAAAGCAGGACAAGGCATCGATCAACTCATCGAATCGATTCTTCTTACATCAGATGCTGCAATTGATCTTCGCGCTGTGGCAGAAGATGATGCACGTGGCGTTGCCATTGAAGCCCACCTTGATCGTGGTCGTGGACCAGTAGCGACAGTTCTCGTTCAACGAGGAACACTTCGCGTAGGTGATGCGATCGTGGCCGGTGGATCATTTGGTCGCGTGAGAGCAATGCTCGATGAAGATGGAAATAGCGTTGAAGAAGCTGGACCATCTCGCCCAGTGCAGGTACTTGGATTCACATCGGTGCCAAGTGCTGGTGACACTTTCCTTGTTGCAGATGAAGACCGCACTGCTCGCCAGATTGCTGAGAAGCGACAGGCAGCAGAGCGAAACGCACAACTTGCTAAGGCTCGCAAGAAGGTCTCACTTGAAGACTTCATGGAGCAGTCGAAGATCTCAACTCTTAATCTGATCCTTAAGGGTGACGTTTCAGGTTCTGTGGAAGCCCTCGAGGATGCTCTTCTACAACTTGATGTCGGTGCAGAAGTTGATCTTCGTGTCATTCACCGTGGAGTCGGTGCGATCACAAAGAGTGATATCACTCTGGCATCTGCATCTACTGCAGTGGTTATTGGCTTTAATGTGAAGCCAGAACCACAGACAGCGATCTTTGCTGATCAAGAGGGTGTTGAAGTTCGCTTCTACTCAGTTATCTACCAGGCAATTGAAGAGATTGAACTCTCACTCAAAGGTCTTCTCAAGCCAGAGTTTGAAGAAGTCATCCTCGGCAATGCTGAAGTACGCGATATCTTCAAATCGTCGAAGGCTGGAAACATCGCTGGATCTATTGTTCTTGATGGTGCTATCCGCCGAAATGCAAAGGCTCGTCTACTTCGCAACGGCGAGGTCATCATGTCTGACCTTACGATCGACTCACTGAAGCGATTTAAAGATGATGCCACTGAGGTCCGTGAAGGATTTGAGTGCGGTATCGGAGTTGGAAATATCAAGGAGATGATGGTCGGGGATACGATCCAGGTCTTTGAAATGCGCGAGAAGAAGCGTGCATAGCAATGGGCCAATCACACCGCGCACAGAAAGTCTCTGATCGCATCAAAGTCGTTGTCGCGCAGGTCCTTGAGACAAAAATCAAGGATCCACGACTTGGCTTTGTGACAGTTACTGACGCCAGAGTTACAGGCGATCTTCAAAGCGCTTCGATCTTCTATACCGTCCTTGGTGATGAAGATGCGCGTTCGGCTACCGCTGCAGCACTTGAAAGCGCAAAGGGCGTTATTCGTTCTGCAGTAGGCCGCGATCTACAGACCCGGATCACACCATCAATTGAGTTTATTGAAGATGGTCTTCCAGAGAGCGCTCAAGCGATGGATTCACTTCTCGATCGTGTGCACGCACTCGATGCCGAAGTTGCAAAACTTCGCATGGGGGCAACGCCTACTGCGCAAGATCCATATAAAGCACCCCGCGTTATTGAAGATTAGGACTCTCTTCTCACATGAGTGATGGCTTTCTGATCGTCGATAAAGAGCCAGGCATGACAAGCCATGATGTTGTGGCTATGGGTCGCAAGGCACTTGGTACTCGCAAAGTTGGCCATGCGGGGACTCTTGATCCAATGGCAACGGGTGTGCTCGTCCTTGGATTTGGAAACGGCACGCGTCTTTTGCAGTACATCACTAATGGCGATAAATCATATGAGGCAACAATTGTTCTTGGTGCATCAACTATTACAGATGACCATGAGGGCGAAGTCATAGAATCCCATGATGCAAGCAATGTAGATGACGGATCAATAGAAAAAATCCTCAAAGCAATGGTGGGAACAATTTCGCAACGACCATCCTCAGTTTCTGCCGTTAAAGTTGGGGGAGAGCGAGCCTATGATCGAGTACGCGCGGGAGAGGTTTTTGAACTAGCACCACGCACGATCACAATTGCTTCACTGAACATTCTTGAAATCAGACATTTAGATCACACCACTGAAGTCGATATAGATGTGACATGTTCTGCTGGAACCTTCATTCGTGCAATCGCTCGCGATTTAGGGGATGGACTCGGTGTTGGGGGACATCTCCGTGCTCTTAGACGGACACGTGTTGCAGGATTCGCACTCGATGTCGCAACCACAATCACGGATTTGAAAGCAAAAACTTTTACCGCCCTTGATCTCACCGATGTCGCGCGTCGGACATTTGCGGCTAGAGAGCTCTCGGTAGAAGAGGTTCGTGAACTCTCTTTTGGGCGATCACTTTCACCCTCTGCAACCGAATTGATTACCGCCGCCATCTCTGCCGAGAATGTTCTGATTGCCCTTTTGAAAAATGACGGTGACAGGGCGAAACCAGTTGCGGTTTTTGCGGCTGCACACTGATTAGACAATAATGCTACCCATGAGCGCGCCAGAGTCACATGTCGTCGTGATCGGCGTATTTGATGGAGTTCATAAAGGCCATCAAAGTCTGCTTACTCATGCCACATCAATTGCGGATGGACGTGAAATCATTGCATTAACCTTTGATCCGCACCCAACAGCAATTTTTGCACCAGATCGTGCTCCTATGATGCTTACAACGCTTTCTGATCGCGTTGAACTATTGAAAATTCACGGGGCAGATCGAGTTGCCGTCCTCAAGTTCACGCCAGATTTTGCCGCAATGTCACCAGAAGATTTCGTAAAAAATGTATTGGTAAATCAACTCCAGGCATCGACAGTTATCGTTGGTAAAAATTTCACCTATGGTCACAAGGCTGCTGGAAACGTTGATTCATTACTTGAATGTGGCGCGATCCATGGATTCACAGTTTTTGCCCAAGATTTGAATGTTGGGGAAGGTGGCGTTATCTCCTCATCTAGAATCCGGGCTCTTCTTAGTGAGGGCAAGGTAGAAGATGCTCGATTGCTTCTTGGTCGCCCGCATCGACTTGATGGTGTAGTTATTCATGGAGAAAAACGTGGGCGCGCGATTGGTTACCCGACTGCAAACCTTGGAAATATAGATGGCCAAACTATTCCAGCAGATGGTGTGTATGCGGGCTGGCTCACTGTAGGAATTAATTATTGGCCCGCTGCAATTTCCATCGGAACTAATCCAACATTTGAAGGAGAGAGAGGACGTTCAGTTGAAGCCTATGCTCTCGATCAAGAAGGGCTCGAGCTCTACGACAAAAACGCTTCAATCGAATTCGGT
>JBIJAL010000014.1:0-16761 GCA_044345775.1 Candidatus Planktophila sp. | reverse complement strand
CGTCCGCCAGCTTTCACGATTGCGTACACGTTATTGCTCCACTTCAGTTAAGCCTTGGCCCAGCGAAAGCTGGCCTCGGGCAGGGCTCTAGGGTACGGAAGTCGTAGTCCTAGCGTCAAATCAGGTATTAAGCGCCGGGCGTAATCACACCAGATGAGGCGGCGCGACGGCGACGGCGGCCCTTGGGGGCTACTTCTGCCTGGTCTACTTCCACTTTCTCATCATTTTGGACTTCATGAAATTCATGTTCTGTCGCCGCTTCCTCATCCACATCGCCATGTTCGGCGCTCTGTGAATTAACTTGAGGTGTTGGGGCTTTAATTGCAACGGGATCCATGTGGATATGAATACCGCGACCAGAACATGCATCACATGTTGTAGAGAACGCTTCGATAAGTCCTTGCCCTACTCGCTTACGAGTCATCTGCACCAAACCAAGGGAAGTGACTTCAGCAACCTGGTGCTTCGTACGATCGCGACCAAGACATTCAATGAGGCGACGTAATACCGCATCTCTATTGGATTCAAGGGTCATATCGATAAAGTCGATCACAATGATTCCACCAAGGTCGCGCAGGCGTAGTTGGCGGGCAATTTCTTCAGCGGCCTCGAGGTTATTTTTAGTAACCGTCTCTTCTAAGTTTCCGCCCTTACCAATGAATTTACCGGTGTTGACATCGATCACGATCATCGCCTCGGTGCGATCAATAACAAGTGATCCACCTGAAGGCAGATACACCTTGCGATCAAAAGCCTTAGCCAATTGTTCTTCAACGCGGTAATCAGCAAAGAGATCTCCGTTGCCGGCATATCGTTCAATCTTTGCGTTGAGTTCTGGGGCAATAGAGCCGAGATAATCTGTGATCTCTGTATATGCCTCGTTACCCTGAATAATTAATCTGCGGAAATCCTCGTTGAAGATATCGCGGATTACGCGGACTGCAAGATCCGGCTCTGAGAGAAGGAGCGCTGGTGCATGGAAATTTGGATTCTCAGATTTTGCATAGATATCTTCCCATTGTGCTTTAAGTCGAGCGACATCATTGGTGAGCTCTTCCTCTGAGACACCTTCGGCTGCTGTACGTACGATTACGCCAGCCTCTTCAGGGATGAGATTTTTAAGAATTGCCTTAAGACGAGTGCGCTCTGACTCAGGAAGTCGCTTTGAAATTCCACTCATTCCACCGCCTGGAACATAGACAACATAGCGGCCAGGAAGTGAAATTTGAGATGTGAGGCGCGCACCTTTTTGACCAATAGGGTCCTTTGTTACTTGAACAAGAACAGGTTGGCCAGTCTTTAAGACCATTTCGATCTTACGAGGTGATGATTCTGAGATACCTGCTGCATCCCAGTTTACTTCACCCGCGTAGAGAACAGCGTTTCGTCCCTTACCAATATCAACGAACGCTGCCTCCATCGAAGGAAGAACGTTCTGGACTCGACCAAGATAGACGTTACCAACGTAAGAAACATTTGCATTTCGGTTGACGTAATGCTCAACCATGACCTTATCTTCGATAATTCCGATCTGAATGCGGTCTCCGATTTGGCGAACAACCATCTCGCGATCAACATTTTCGCGACGTGCTAAAAACTCTCCATCTGTAATGATGGTTCCGCGGCGGCGGTATGGCTCACGATAATCTCCACGTGAATCTTCACGGCCACGATCTCTGCTGCGATCTCTATCGCGACGATTACGAGTACCGCGCTCGGCTCGCTCAGCGCGTTCGGCGCGAGCAGGGCGTTCGCGAACTTCGCGGACCTTAACAACTGTGACAACACCATCTTCATCAATAGTTTCACCGGGTGTTACATCTTCACCTGCTGCGCGACGGCGACGGCGACGACGGTGAGTAGTTCCTTCGCCACCTTCGGTAGGTGTTGCCTCACTTGATTTGCTCTCGGAATCTTCTGAGTTCTCGCCAGCTTCTACATTAGCGCTCTCATCCTGTGGACGACGACGACCGCGACCACCACGACGGCGGCGGCGATTGCGGTTACGTGGATCTGAATCATTCTCATCATCGCTCACGACCGCTGTTGCTGGAGCATCAGTTGCCGAGCCCTCTTCAGATGTGCTCTTTATCTTCGCGCGCCGAGGCGCTTTAGCTGGCGCATCAGTTACTTCTGCGGCCTGGAAAATCGGGACGGGGATTGCCGCGGCACGCTTACGTGTCTTTGCCGGTGCATCGGTGCTCTCTGCTGCAGGTGCGTCGCTTGGAGCATCTGTTACTTCCGCGACCTTGCCCTTAACAACTGATTTAATCTTTTTCACCGCACGCTTACGCGGTGATTTTGGCTCTATTGCCATCACTGTAAATCCTCTACGCCACCGCAACTGCAATGGCTTGCTCTGGCCCAAGTCTCCTTGAGCAAATTCTTTTCCCGCCGCCTTATGCATGCGGTACTTCGTACAACTTCCTAAATTTAATGAGTCCGCCGCTGGCGCGATTTCAATCGCTAGCCGCGCTGAACTGTTGCCTTATTATGGCAGATCGAGCGCTGAAATTCCTAAAAAAGGGCGATTCACGCCTGAATTAGCCGCGCTGCTTGGCATAGATATTCTGCAGAAGGCCAAAACCGATCATATTGGCGAACATGCTCGAGCCACCATATGAGAGGAAGGGAAGCGGAACTCCCGTCATAGGCATCAGACCCAGCGTCATGCCGATATTTTCAAAGGTTTGAAAAGCAAACCACGAAAGAACCCCAACACAGACAAGTCTGCCAAAGGCATCAGTTGATCTTCGGGCAATAGTAAATGCACGCATCACAATCGTGAGGTAGAGCAGAAGTATAAATCCACTTCCTAGGAAACCCAGTTGTTCGCCAGCAACGGTAAAGATGAAGTCGGTCTGCTGCTCTGGAACGAAGCGGCCATTTGTTTGTGGACCTTCAAATAAACCTGTTCCAAAGAGCCCACCAGAACCAACGGTAATTCTGGCTTGCCGTAATTGGTATCCCGCACCTAATGAATCAGAATTGGGATCAACAAATGATTGTAATCGCTTTACTTGATAGTCATTGATCACGCCAAGTTTCACAGCACCAAAGCCACCTAATAGGGCCACCAAAATTAAACCTACAACCCAGCGAGAAGGAGCACCGGATGCACCGATCATTGCAACAACGGAAATACTGATGATAAATACTGTACCCATATCTGGTTGCAAAAGAATCAACCCAACAGGAATGGCAGCGATCAGAAGTGCTTGAATCACATCACGATGTGTTGGTGCATCAGATTCATGGCGATACTCAGATAAAAGCATCGACATTCCCACGATAATTGCAATTTTAACTAATTCAGCTGGCTGAATTTGGAAGCCACCAGGCAATGGAATCCATGCCTGTGCACCATTTACTTCACTGCCAATTCCTGGAATCAACACGGCAGTCAATCCGATAACCCCAAGCCCCCACACCACTGGCGTGTAGGCACGCAGCGATCTGTAATCAATAACGGTAGTTCCCCATGCCAGCAGAATTCCAATAACGATATTGATGACATGGCGCTTGAGGTAGTACTCAGGATCTAGCCCATTGGCGGCATACCAGTCACGTGTTGCGGCATAGACCAATAGCGTTCCAATAAAGAGCAGAAGTCCTACTGCAACTGTCAAAATTGGATCAAGGCCCCAGAAAAAATTCTTTCCTACTGTTCGACGAAAACCTTGGCGCTGATTGATCAAACTCATGGCACCACCTTCTTTACCTTCGTCGCTGGTGAAATCTTGGGCAGAACATTTGATGGCTTTCCTTCCGGATAGATGGCTGCCTCAGGGGTAATCGTAGAACCCTTCACGCCTAAAAGGGTTTCAAATATTTGGCGGACACCAACTCCAGATGAAGAAGAACCGAATCCACCTTGAGAGACCATCATGACAACGACATAGCGTGGTTTATTAGTTGGGCCATACCCGGCATACCAGGATGTATCGCTTTTAAGCGAGCCATCAGCATTTCTACCAAAGACTTCTGCGGTACCAGTTTTACCACTAAGTGCGATTGGGAATCCACTAAATGCGCCTGCGGCAGTACCTGAAACCACAACTTCCCTGAGAGAGTTCTGCAAGAACTTGAGAGTTTTCTTACTCGCAGGCAATGTGCCAATTTTCTCAGGTGAAATTGTCTTAATTATTCGTCCCTCGGTTGTGACTATGGCCTTACCTACCGTTGGTTTCCAAATAGTTCCTCCGTTGGCAATCGCTGCATACATCTGCGCCAACTTCAGCGGAGTAATAACTGTGTCACCTTGTCCAATTGAGAAATTGACTGCATCTCCTGCGCGAATCTTGTCGCCATCTAAACAATTCTCTCGGGCCAGCTCAAGGAGAAATGCTGTCTGCTGCTCCTTGCTTGCACGCTCTTTATAGTTGCAGTAGAAGTCCTTGTTCTGTTCATACCAAGACTTTCTCCACTCGCGGTTTGCCAAGCGCCCCGATGACTCTGAAGGTAAATCTATGCCCGTCCGCTCTCCAACCTGAAAACCTTCTGCTGCCTTAAAGAAGTAATCGTTGGGATTGCTCTTTGGTTTAAGTCCGCCATCTCGTAACCACTCATCAAATGCAATTTTGTACCAGATGGTGTCACACGAAACGGCCATAGCCTTTGTCATCGAGAGAGTTCCCTGATCTTTACTTTCAAAGTTTCGAAAGAGGCGAGTACCAACTTGTAAGTTACTCGGGCAGTCATAATTTGCATTGAGGTTATAACCCGCATTTGCAGCTGCAACTAAAGAGACAGCTTTAAAGGTAGATGCTGGGGCAAATTGCCCTTGGAGTGCACGCGATAGCGCTGGTACTCCTTGAGATTCTGAGTAAAGGTCACGAGCCTGCTTATTTGTCAGGCCGCGTTCATAAGCGTTGGGGTCAAATGTTGGATAGGAAGCAAGGGCTAGAACTCGCCCCGTCACTACATCCATAACAACAGCGGCAGCGCCATCGGCGCGATAACCATTTGCGCGAGAACGGGCAACAGCTGCTGCCAGCGCTTTTTCACTAGCAGCCTGTAGTCGAACATCAATGCTGGTCACTAGGTGATTTCCCGGAATTGGATTAGTTACCTTGCTGGTATTTGTGACCGCCTCTTTACGATCGACGGTAAATGTCTTTATTCCAGGGGTGCCTCGTAAAAACTCATCGTATTGAATTTCAAGTCCAGCCTTACCAATGTACTCCGAGCGAAAATAGGTACGGCCATTTTCGCCAGCTAAGTCACCTTCAGTCAGCGGGCCAATGTAACCGAGCATATGTGCAGCATTTGCATCAGCATTTGCTGGATACGATCGAATAGCAACTGGCGCAGCACTGATTCCAGGAAATTGATCTGAACGTTCAACGATCTGAAGTGCTAACGAAGGATCAGCATCTTTTGTGATTGGAATCGGTTGAAAGCGAGATCCCGTCCAACATCCTGCTCGCTTGCCCGCTTCCAATTCGCCACATAGTCGTGTTCGCTGAAGAATATCTACATATTTGATTTTCAATAATCGTGCGAGTGAACGTAAAACTGCTTCACCTTTATCTTCTTGCTTATCAATCACGGTTCGATCAACGGTAATTGCCACGCCTACTTTATTAAGCGCTAGCGGAACACCTGATGAATCGACAATAAGCCCACGAGTGGCAGGTGTTACTACATCTCTGCTCTGGATTGAAAGTGCGGCGTCTTTATATTGGGGAGCTGCCGCAACTTGTAAATAGAAGAGTCGCCCTAGCAGTGCAACCATAAGTGAAATAATGAAAATTTGAATGACAAGTAGGCTCAGGCGAGATCGAAGATTCATAGCCTTGACCTTGTATCGTTAATAAAATCATATGCCCGAGCCACAACAGGCATGGCGATAGGAACAATGGCTGCCGACCACAACAATCCAATAACGAGTGAAGTGATAATTGATGAGAAAGTTCCGAGATTCTCGCCAAGGAGTAAGGAGAGGAGTAGATAAAGAACTCTTGCGGCCACTACAGAAACAGTCACCAGGAATGTAATTGTGAATGGATTCAGGCGTACATTTTCATAACCTAGCCCCAGGTATGAAATGGCGAAACCAACCAGAATCAGTACAAGAGTCCACTGTCCAAATGCCCCGGCTGTGCTCTGCGATAAATCAATGAGGAATCCTGCAGCAAAACCTGTAAGTGCTCCCATATGAGGAGATGAGAGAGCGGCCCATAAGAGTGCAAAGATCAAGAAGAGAGAGAATCCGCCACCGGAGATTTGCAGTTGAGTAACAAATGCTTCTTGCAGAATATAGATAGTGATAAACAGGGCAACGGTAAGTAAAATTTTGCGGACAGACATTTACTTGCTGCCGTCAGAATTCGGTGAAGGTGACTGGCTCGGAGTCACAAAAACGGTAACCGTTGGAATAGGTGTGGGAAGTGGCTTGGGCGGTATCAGCGAATCTCTCGGATCGGTATCAGGAGCTGCTAGAACTACGCTGACTACCCCGATGGATGAAAAACTAGCGAAGAATCGAACATCTGCTGTCTGAGTCACCGCACCGGCTGCATTATCAACTGATGTGACCTCGCCGACTGGAACACCTGGAACAAAGGGTTGATTGTTCACGCTGCCGCGGGCGAGCAAGATATCTCCAACGCTAATCGTCGATTGATTATCAAGTAATTGAAGAACACCTTTTTGAGTTCCTTGACCAGAAAGTATTCCGATTTGTTGCGAGCCTGCAACCCGCACGCCGATGCGAAAAGATGGGTCTGAGACTAGGGAGATCAGTGCACTATTTGTATAGACAGTCTTTACAACACCGATGAGACCATAAGAATTTATGACTGTCATATTTGGCTTGATACCACTACGTAAGCCAGCATCAATTGTGATGGTCTGAGTAAATGATGTTGTTGCACCTTGAGAAATTACTCGCGCACTAACAACTTTAAATTCAGCCTTACCTGCAAGATCAAGTGCACCTTGTAATTGCTTTAGCTGAGCATCAATACTTCTCTGCTCGCGCAATTGGCTCTTCAATTCACCATTTTCAATGCGAAGCTTCTCCATCTCGGAACGAGTTCTACCTAAATAAATAACGTCGACAAAGAAGTTTCGAACTGGTGAAAGAATTGTTGCGCCAGCACTTTGTACTGGAGTAAGAGCGCTCTGGGTTCCGCTACGCAAACCTGTGATAACAGAGACTCCACGTAGATCGAGGGTGATCAAAAACAAAGAAGTAATAATCAGTATGATGAGCAGTAAACGCCCGCGGTTCTCGCCGCCGCGCGCCATCATCTATCGACCTATCGACGTGGTTCTGAGATCAAGACCTTTTCAAGTGCCTCAAACTCTTCAATACATTTTCCTGAACCCTCAACAACGGCATCTAGTGCTCGCTCTGCAATGTGAATAGGCATTCCAGTTTCACGACGAAGGCGCTCATCTAAACCTTTAAGGAGTGCGCCACCACCTGTAAGCATGATTCCGCGATTGATAAGATCTGATGAAAGCTCGGGTGGGCACTTATCAAGTGTGCTCTTTACTGCATTGACAATTGCTTTCACCGGCTCATCTAGCGCCTTACGAATCTCTGCAGCGGTGACGATGATTGTCTTGGGAAGTCCGGTCGCAAGATCGCGTCCACGGATTTCAGCATCCTTTTCATCAGCTAATACATAGGCAGAGCCGATAGCCATCTTGATCTCTTCAGCTGTGCGCTCTCCCAAAAGTAGGGAATATTCGCGCTTAGTCCAATCAATAATCGCCTGATCCAGCTTATCTCCACCGGTTCTAATTGATAGCGCTGTAACAATGCCGCCAAGTGAAATGACTGCAACTTCTGTTGTGCCGCCACCAATATCTACCACCATGTTTCCGGTTGGTTCGTGGATTGGAAGTCCTGCACCAATTGCCGCCGCCATTGGCTCTTCAATAATGTAAACCTTTCGTGCGCCAGCGTCATAGCCCGCTTCAGTAACTGCGCGTTGTTCCACACCTGTAATTCCTGAAGGAACACAGATAACTAGACGTGGCTTGGCTAGAACCCGACGTCCATGGACTTTGCGAATAAAGTGCTTGAGCATGCGCGCTGTTGTATCAAAGTCAGCGATCACACCATCCTTAAGTGGACGGATTGCAACAATATTTCCAGGTGTGCGCCCAATCATTAGCTTTGCCTCTGTGCCGATTGCAAGAACTGCGCCAGTATCTTGGTTGACAGCAACCACAGATGGCTCGTTAAGTACGATGCCGCGTCCGCGAACGTAGACGAGTGTATTAGCTGTACCAAGATCGATCGCCATATCGCGGCCGATGAATGTGGATTTGGCGCTCATTTATTTCCCTTCAAAGAAAATAGCTATTTCACGAGCAGCTGATTCAGGTGAATCAGAGCCGTGAACAAGATTTTGTTGAACTTTGGTTCCTTGATCGCGCGCTAGATCTCCACGAATTGTTCCGGCAGCTGCAACTGTGGGATCTGTCGCTCCGGCAAGTGATCTGAAACCTTCAATGACGCGATGACCTTCGGCAATAATTGCAACGATGGGACCCGAGAGCATGAACTCTACAAGAGGTTCAAAGAAGGGCTTACCTTTGTGTTCAGCGTAATGACGTTCGAGAAGTGCGCGATCAGCGTGCATCATTTTTAGATCAGCGATCTCATAACCTTTATCTTCAATGCGCCCAATGATTTCACCAACAAGATTGCGGGAAACGCCATCAGGCTTCACAAGGATGAGGGTCTGCTCGATTTTCACTGCGCCAGTCTATTCGGGTTTTGGAGGGCTCTGCGACAGTAGGGCTGCGCGAGCGGCCTCACCCTTTCGCCCCACAATTATGGCTGCCACCCAGAGCGCCATAAAGATCAGGTTCACGATCCACATTGCCGGTACGACCACGCTATAGGCCATCAATGCGAATTGGAGTAGTGAGCCGAGAATCCAACCGGCCTTCTTTCGTAAGAGTCCGATGGCGAGAACTGTCACGACCATGAAGGCAAATCCATAGATCAGGGTTGCGGGTTCGTGAATATCTTTAGCGAGCAACATTGCAAAGCCCATCACAAATATCTCCATTGTGAGAACCGTGCTGCCTAGTACCTTCATTTATCCCCCACCTTTTTCGGCGCAAACTTACTCTTTATATAGGTGCGAGCCTCTCCAACTGTAACGACCGAGCCCGTCACCACAATACCGAGTGACTCATCGCTTAAGGGACGCACCGAATCTTGCAAGGCTTTCTCAAGTGCTGCCTCCAGATGTGGCGCTGAGTAAACACGATCTGCACCAAAAATCTCAATTGCTAGAGCCTCTATATCTGAAACATCCATGGCACGATGTGAGGAATTCTTCGTAACGATGATTGAATCCATAAACTTTTCAAAGTTTACAAGAATTCCACGAGCATCTTTATCTCCCATAACGCCAACGACCCCTACGATTTCGTCGAAGGTGAATTCAGATTCAATCGTTTCAACGAGTGCGATACTTCCATGCGGATTGTGTGCAGCATCTAAAATTATTGTTGGATCCCGATGAATAACTTCACAACGACCAGGTGATTTAACCTGGGCAAATCCCTCACGAACTGCATCAATATCAAGGTCATTCTCGCCAAAAAATACTTCGACGGCCACTAGAGCGGCGGCGGCGTTTGAAGCCTGATGTTTCCCATGTAGCGGAATAAAAATTTCGTCATAAACATCCTTGAGTCCTTGAATAGTGACAAGCTGTCCACCAATAGCAACTGCGCGTGAGAGCACGGAGTACTCAAGGCCCTCGCGCGCAACATCTGCTCCGACCTCTGCTGCTTTGCGCAACAACTCAACTGCAACTTCTGGCTCTTGTTGTGAGAGAACTGCAAAGCCACCTTCTTTGATAATTCCTGCCTTTGTAGTTGCAATCTCGACAAGAGTGTTTCCCAGATATTCCATGTGATCAAGTCCAATCGGTGTAATCACGCTGACATCAGCCTGCACCACATTCGTGGCATCCCACTCGCCACCCATGCCCACTTCAATAATTCCAATATCTATCGGATGCTCTGCAAATGCAGCAAAGGCGAGAGCGGTAACCGCCTCAAAGAAACTGACAGGGTTATCAAATTTGGAATCGATGAAATCAAAATATGCGGCGATATCGTTGTAGGCAAAGATTAATTCCTTCGGCTCAATAGGTTCGCCATTAATCGCAATTCGCTCGCGATAGGTCTCAAGATGAGGACTCGTAAATCTTCCTGTGCGTAGCCCCATTGAAAAGAGAAGAGAGTCAATCATGCGAGAAGTTGTCGTCTTTCCATTTGTTCCGCCGATATGAATCGTCGGATATGAAAGTTGGGGTGAACCCAGAGCATCTACTAGCGCTTGAATTCTCTCTAGCGTTGGAGCAATTCGATTCTCTGGCCAGCGTGCTAGTAAGGCGGTTTCAATCGCATCTACTCGTGCTTGATCCTCAGGCGATATCTGGTTCATCACGCCAAGGCAGCCAGTGCTGCGCTAATCCGTTCAATCTCAGACGTTGTTTTTTCGAGTCGTTCACGAATTTCCACAACGACATCTGCGGGTGCTTTGGCCATAAAGCCCTCGTTACTTAATTTCACTTCTGCTGTCTTCTGATCCTTAAGGGCTGTCGCTAGATCCTTCTCGAGTCGCGCCCGCTCGGCTAGGACATCAATTGAGCCCGTAAGATCAAGTTCTATCTTTGCTCCTGCAATATCCAGAGTTGCAGATGGAGTGAAATCTTTCTCCTCTAGTTTAAGTAAGAACCGTAGAGCACTTGCTGACTTCACTACATCTGGGTTTCCAGAGAATCGGCCTGGGATCTTCTGAGATGGCTTGATTCCTTGATCGTTTCTAAATCTGCGAACTTCAGTCACCACTTCTTGAAGACTGGCGACAATTCGCTTTGCACTCTCATCAATCTGTTCTGGATGAGAGTCTGGCCACTCTGAGATAACCAGACTCTGGCCACCAGTGAGAGTGCACCAGAGTTCTTCAGTAATAAATGGCATCACAGGATGTAAAAGTCGCATGAGCTGATCTAGAACATGACCTAGAACGCGCTGCGAAGCTGCCTTTTCATTAGATGCAAATACCTCTTTTGAGAGTTCGAGATACCAGTCACATAAATCATCCCAGGCAAAGTGATAAATCAATTCACAAGCACGAGAAAATTCGTACTTCTCAAAGAGTTGATCAGCTTCAATAATCGTCTCATTAAGTCGTGTCAGTATCCAGCGATCGATAGCAGTTAATGAATCAAATGCTGGCAGGTCACCGTTTACATGCGCGCCATTGATCATTGCAAAGCGAGATGCGTTCCAGAGCTTTGTGGCAAAGTTTCGTGAACCACCAATCCAATCTTCTGCCAACGCTTGATCAGCCCCAGGGTTGGCACCGCGTGCCAAGGTAAATCGGAGAGCATCAGCGCCGTACTTATCCATAAACTCAATCGGATCAATAACATTTCCACGAGATTTTGACATCTTCTTGCCAAATTGATCACGAACAAGTCCGTGCAACATAATCGTTTTAAAGGGCGGCACACCATCCATCGCGAAGATCGACATCATCATCATTCGAACCACCCAGAAGAAGAGAATGTCATAGCCAGTAACTAATACGCTCGTCGGATAGAACTTGGCTAAATCAGCAGATTTTTCTGGCCAACCCATTGTTGAAAATGCCCATTGTCCGGATGAGAACCATGTATCTAAGACATCTGGATCTTGTTCCCACCCATCGGGTGCCTTCTCTCCTGGTCCAACAACTATTACTTCATCATTCGGGCCATACCAAACAGGAATGCGATGCCCCCACCACAACTGTCGAGAGATACACCAATCGTGCATGTTATCGACCCATTCAAAATATCGAGGCGCAAGAGATTCAGGTTCAATCTTTACGCTTCCATTACGGACGGCATCCCCCGAAGCTTGTGCAAGTGGAGCAACTTTTACAAACCACTGTTTTGATAGTCGCGGCTCAACAGTTGTGTCACAGCGGGAGCAATGTCCAACGGCATGAATGTATGGTCGCTTTTCAGCGACGATACGTCCTTGCGCCCGCAGCGCTTCAACAAGTGCTTTACGTGCATCAAAGCGATCTAGGCCATCAAATTCAGTATTCGTATCGGTGACTTTGCCATTAGCATCAAGAATGGTCAGCGTCTCAAGGTTATGGCGCTGGCCGATCTCGAAGTCGTTCACATCGTGTGCTGGTGTTACCTTCACCGCGCCGGTACCAAATTCAGGATCGACGTGAGCATCGGCCACGATTGGAATCGTGCGACCAACGAGGGGAAGCTCCACCCGCGTTCCGATTAAGTGCTTGTATCGAGGATCATCAGGATTGACGGCAACAGCAGTATCACCCAACATGGTTTCAACACGAGTTGTTGCTACAACAATTGCATTTTCGCCCTCACCGTAACGGATTGAGACAAGCTCTCCAGCATCATCGCTATGTTCAACTTCAATATCTGAAAGAGCGGTGAGACATCGTGGGCACCAGTTAATGATTCGCTCTGCGCGATAAATCAAGTCAGCGTCATACATCTTCTTGAAGATAGAAACAACGGCATTGGACATTACTTCATCCATTGTGAAACGTTCGCGAGTCCAATCAACACCTGAACCTAAACGTTTCATCTGATCAAGAATTGCGCCACCAGATTGCGCTTTCCATTCCCAGACCTGTGCCACAAATGCTTCGCGGCCGAGATCGTGTCGAGATTTCCCTTGTGATGCTAACTGCTTTTCAACAACGTTCTGTGTCGCGATTCCGGCGTGATCCATTCCAGGTAGCCATAACACTTCATAACCCTTCATGCGCTTCATTCGAGAGAGGCAATCTTGAAGTGTTTGATCAAGAGCGTGACCTATATGCAAGACGCCAGTCACATTAGGTGGTGGCAAGATGATAGTGAACGGCTCTTTACTTGATGTTGCATCAGCGGTGAAATAACCCGCGCTTAACCATTTGGAGTAGAGCGTGGATTCAATATCAGCCGGAATAAAGCTGGCAGATAGCTCGCGTCCATGGCTGGCTTGTGAAGACATGGGCGTGAGTCTAGTTTATTTACGCGCTCTTCTCCTGCGTACCCTTTTCACGACGGGTCGCACGCTTTGGAATATCGCCTGTGCGCATCACCATTTCAGGGGTTGCAGAGCCATCAATGCAGGCTTTGTTAATGAGAACTTTCGCTACTTCGCTGCGACTTGGCACCTCATACATCACAGTAAGAAGTACTGACTCCATAATTGCTCGAAGTCCGCGAGCTCCAGTTCCGCGTTTGAGGGCCAGATCTGCAATCGCCTCAAGCGCATCTGGCTCAAATTCAAGGACAACATCATCGAGGTCAAATAGTTTTTGATACTGCTTAACAAGAGCATTGCGTGGCTCGGTGAGAATCTGCATCAAAGCCGGCTTATCAAGATTTTCAACACTTGTTATTACTGGAAGACGACCAATGAATTCTGGAATCATTCCAAATTTCAATAAATCTTCTGGCATCACATCAGCGAAGAAATCTTTAGAATTCTTCTCTTCCTGTGATTGCAGAGTTGCATTAAATCCAACGCTGGCTGAACCACTACGCGCCTCAATGATTTTATCTAGGCCAGCAAATGCGCCACCGACAATGAAGAGAACGTTGGTTGTATCAATTTGAATAAATTCTTGATGTGGATGCTTACGTCCGCCTTGAGGCGGCACAGATGCAACTGTTCCTTCAAGAATCTTGAGCAGCGCTTGCTGAACACCTTCACCCGAAACGTCTCTAGTGATTGAAGGATTCTCAGATTTGCGAGCAACTTTATCGATTTCATCAATATAGATGATTCCCGTTTCAGCCTTTTTCACATCGTAATCTGCAGCCTGCAAAAGTTTAAGCAAAATGTTCTCAACATCTTCGCCCACATAGCCAGCCTCAGTAAGGGCTGTGGCATCTGCGATCGCAAATGGGACATTGAGCATGCGTGCCAACGTCTGAGCCATCAGGGTCTTTCCGCAACCAGTTGGGCCTAACAATAAAATATTTGACTTAGCGAGTTCGATTACATCATCACTTTTAGGTTCACCGGATTGCACGCGCTTGTAATGATTGTAAACAGCAACCGAGAGAGACTTCTTTGCTCGATCTTGACCAATCACATACTGATCAAGGACTTCAAAAATTTCCTGTGGCTTTGGAAGCTCCGTCAAACCTAGTGAGGTGGCTTCAGAAAGTTCCTCGACAATGATTTCATTACAGAGTTCGATGCACTCATCACAGATATAAACGCCGGGGCCGGCGATTAATTTCTTTACCTGCTTCTGCGTCTTGCCGCAGAAAGAACATTTCAGCAGATCGCTAGTCTCGCCGATGCGTGTCATGGTGCTCCTAATGTGAGGGGAAGTGGGTCAATCGTAGATTTAATCGCTGAAAAATGCGGGTGCATTTACCGTTTGAGCTGTTCGCCCTGAGAAGAATTCCAGAAGGAGGCAGGCATCTTGAGATCGCGGACACCCGTAACTCTGAGAACTGCAATGCTGATGAGTACATGCATGATCGAAACGGCAATCAACATAGGTCGCTCTCCAAATAACTCAGCGGCAGGTCCGACAAGAACCATTCCAAGTGGAATGAGAGCTGTTGACCCCATGTGATCAATACTAAATACCCGACCTTGTAATTCTTGGGGTACTTCTTTTTGAACCGCCGTCGCCCAGAATGCTTCCCATGGGCCTATTGAAAGACCAGCTAGAAAATAAGAACCAACGATGATGTAGGCAGAAAATGGGAAAGCTAGTGCGAGAGTTGTTGTCGCAAGCATTGTAAACATCAGGAGTGAGAATTGACCTTGATGCTTGATTTTCAGGCGTAAAGAAACGAGTGCGCCAATAATTCCACCAAGTGAAAAGGCTGATGCCGAAAGAGCAAAAACAGTATTTGTATCAAACTCTCGACGAGTGATCACCGGCAAGAGAACGCTTTCCACGCCGACGATAAACATGAGTTGAAAAGATGTCGATGCGATAAGTGCAAAAATCCACTTAATTGCCCACACTGTACGTAGGCCTTCTCGTAAATCATGGAAGAACTTTTGCTTATCTTCCTCTGCAATCGGTTTGAAGTTCTCTTTTATGAAGAACATCAACGTTGTCCCCAGGATAAAAAAGACCCCGGTGAAGATAAAGGTTCTAGGGCCACCAAAGATAAGCACTGCCGTTGCTCCGACACCGGGACCCACAATTGCTGCAGTTCGCACGACAACAGCACGCGCAACATTTCCCGCCTTCAATTTATGTTCAGGCAGAAGGCTGGGAAGAATTGCTTGGGATGCAGGCGCACCTAGCGCATCACCCATTCCCATAAGAAATACAACAATTGCCAGGACCCAATAAGGTGTTGCGGGATCGGCAAGGAATACAAGTGAAAAGACAAGTCCGGCACGGAAGAAATCTGCAGCGATCATCGCTTTTACGCGCGGTATGCGATCTGCCCATACTCCTGCAATGGGTGCAAAGAGAACAGCGGCTAGTACTCGCGCACCAAGAATAAAACCAAGTGACTTTGGATCATTTCCATTGTTATCTAAAACAACAACAGCGAGTGCGACTGGAAATGCACCTGAACCGATGACAAATATTGTGTTTGATAACCAAAAGAGGCGAAACTCCTTGTATGACCACAAAGAGTCCGCCTCAGATAGTTTCACAATAGAAAAAGGTGTTCCTGGTTTACCAGGTTGGCTTTGCCTTTCGACTCGCAAGTACTTGGTCGATAAGTCCGTACTCAACAGCCTCTGCTGCAGTAAGAATCTTGTCGCGTTCGATATCTTGCGCGATCTGCTCTGGGGTGCGAGTGGTGTGCTTAGAGAGCATGTGTTCTAGAAGTTCACGCATGCGCATGATCTCGCGTGCCTGAATCTCGATATCAGATGCCTGTCCCCCACCCTCAGATGAAGGTTGGTGAATCAAGATACGTGAATGCTCGAGGGCGTAACGCTTTCCCTTTGCTCCACCAGCAAGGATGATCGCAGCAGCAGATGCTGCTTGACCGAGACAGATTGTCATCACATCTGGGCGAACAAATTGCATCGTGTCATAAATTGCAGTCAGCGCTGTAAATGATCCACCTGGTGAATTGATGTAGATAATAATGTCACGATCAGAATCCATAGATTCAAGTGTGAGCAACTGAGCCATCACATCATTAGCAACGGTGTCATCGATTGGCTGACCTAAGAAAATAATGCGCTCTTCAAAGAGCTTTGTATATGGGTCATGGCGCTTGTATCCATTGGCAGTCTTCTCTTCAAAGACTGGAAGTACGTAGCGAGAAACTATCTCTTGTGCGCGATCAAATTCGTTCATCATTGGGCTGTTCCTCCGCTACCTAGAACTTGACCTGCAGAGCGAACAACGTGATCAACGAAACCATATTCCTTGGCTTCATCTGCTGTAAACCAACGATCGCGATCTGAATCTGCAGTAATTGTCTCAATTGTTTGTCCTGTGTGATGGGCGATAAGTTCTGCCATCTTTCGCTTTGTAAAACCAATCTGCTCTGCCTGAATCTTGATATCAGTTGCTGTTCCACCGATTCCAGATGATGGTTGGTGCATCATGACCCGAGCATGTGGAAGTGCGTAACGCTTTCCGGCAGCACCTGAACATAGAAGGAACTGACCCATCGATGCAGCTAGACCCATTCCAACTGTTGCAACATCATTTTGTACATATTGCATCGTGTCGTAGATCGCCATACCGGCAGTTACAGAACCACCAGGTGAGTTGATGTAGAGAAAAATATCTTT
>JBIJAL010000072.1:0-5377 GCA_044345775.1 Candidatus Planktophila sp. | reverse complement strand
GATAAGCGATGGTTCCAATAACACCAACAAGAGCGCCAGATAAAAGTGGCGGCCAGCGCTTTACAATCAGTGCAGAGTAGATGTTTGTTGATGGTTGGCTGGAGATAGGCTCAGAGGTGGCGCGCCAGCGTCTTGCAATGAGAGCAAGTATGAGCAAAACAGCTAAGGTGATAAATAAAGAGCCAGCGTATCCAAATGTGTGGGGCAACCACGTTTTCGGCGCCTCTGCCAAAGTTGAAAGATAGAGCTTATTCCAACTAGCAAAGCCCAATCCGAAACCGATGAGTGAACCAAAGAGTGCAGGGAATGCGCGCAACGAACCCTGGCCAATGCGATAGAGATGACCGCTGATGCATGCACCAGAGAGTGTCATTCCTATACCGAAAACTAACCCGGCAACTGCGAGCACCCAACTTACAGGTCCGATGTGAGCATTCGGCGGGAAGAATTCAGTAGATGTATCAGGCAAAAATTGACCAAAGAGAATTGCATACCCAACGCTACCTACTGCGATTGCACTGAGTACAGAAAGGATTGGCGTCGTATTGCGATCTTCAATGGCATCTCGAAAGATGCAGAAGAAACAGAAACGTGCACGCTCAAAAATTATTCCAAGAGCTGTACCAATTAAGAGTGAGAATGATGCTTGCGCACCCGTACCTTCACGACCGGAGAGAACATATGCGACGCCGAGCAGTACTGCAACGATTAAAGCAGCGGCGGCGGTTCGAACTGTATCTCCTCGGCTCCAAGAGAATGACTCAGCAGGAGTCCCAGATAGACTGGAACCCCTGCTGAGTTGAGAGTCTGTAGAAATTATGAATTACCCCAGATCGTTCCTGAAGGATTCGAAATAGGAACTCCGACTGTATTTCCATACTCGGTCCAAGAACCATCATAATTCTTCACGTCATACCCAAGAATTTCGCTGAGTACAAACCATGTCAATGAAGAACGCTCACCAATACGGCAGTAGGTGATGATGGATTGCTTCCCATTCACACCCATATCTGCATAGAGTTTTCTCAATTCAGCCACTGATTTAAATGTTCCGTCAGAATTTACATTTAATCCCCATGGCACATTGATAGCCCCAGGAATATGCCCTGCTCGGACTGCAAGCTCTTGGAAGCCAGCTGGTGCGAAGATCTTTCCACTGAATTCATCTGCCGAGCGAATATCAATGAGATCTTTCTTTACGCGCTTCTTAGCTACTGGAATGATGTCTTGAAGCAGAGTTGCTCGCAACGATTTATCCAAACGAGTGCTTGTGAAATTACCCTTTGACTTAGTTGTCACTGCAGTTGTGAGAGCGCGACCATCTTTCTCCCATTTAACACGCCCACCGTCAAGAAGGCGGACATCCTTTGCACCATAGAGGTTAAAGATCCAGGCTCCCCAGGCGGCAAACCAATTATTCTTATCGCCGTAGAGGACCACGGTGCTGTCCTGGTTAATTCCCGCGGCTTGAGCAAACTTCTGGAAGTTTGCAGCTGAGACAACATCTCGATTGACTGTGTCAACTAAGTCGGTGTGCCAAGTGATTTTGACTGCGTTTCTGATATGTCCGCGTTCGTACACTCCTGGCTCTGTGCTTACTTCGACCACAACAACTTTAGGGTCATCTAGGTTTTTCTCTAGCCAATCAGCCTGAACAACTGAGCGAGCCTGATTCTTCGGTGCAGCCTGTGCTGATGGAAGGCTGAGAAACGATGTAAAGCTAATTGCTACAACACTTACCGCAGCAACATATTTCTTATTAAAAGATTTCATGATTTCCTTTAGATTGGAGTTACATTGGATTTGAATTGAAATTATGGAAGAAAAAAGATAAAGCGAATGTAGGTTGTTAGTAAATTAACAACAAGTACCAGATGTAACGCGGCAGTAATCAATCACGCGTCGTTTTGTAAACATGATGCGAACCATACTTGCGAAAAATGGAGAAATCAATTTCTCTGCACTTGAATTAGGGTGATCTACATCAAGAATTTCTGCAAAGAATGTGCACTTAGTATTTGTGTGCAAATGTTTCGGTAGGGTGAGAATTGCAGACTGCTCGCCAGATATCAGCCGCTTCAACTCCAGAAGCTAGAGCTTCATCCACTGTTTTGCTATCTAATTCTGAAATTGCAATATCTTTGCAGAACGAAGGAGCCCACTCAGGACCGAAAGATAGTTCTATTCGATTGCGTAGATCTGAAATTCTCATCAGATGCAATCTCCTTGCAGGTGCACGATTAGAAAAGAGTGTTCTCGACGAGCAACACAGCCTGATCTCGAGATTGTTCTTTGGTGACAGGTTGCAGCACTTGGCCGAGTAACCAGCGCATAGCAAGCCCTGTGGCACTCGGTGATTGCGTGAGTGAAAAAACCGCGCGAGCTAAATCAAGATAGAGCGGATGCTCGCTATGAATCAACAGTTGAGCCAACAATGCAGGGTCATGTGCTCTCAGACCTGCAAGGGCCAGATCATGTGATACCGAAATCGAAAGAAACTCAAGAGCATCGGCTGGAGTGCCCACTTTCTGCATCTCCTCGATTAATCTGCTGATCTCCGATTGCAAAAGAGCTTCTATGACAGAGGATTTATCTCTGAAGTGATTGTATAAAGTTGCACGTGCTACCTGAGACTGCGTGGAGATATCAATCATCGAAATCTTTGAAAGACCGACAGATGCGATGAGATCTTTCGTCGCCTCAAGAATTGCTTCTTCAGTACGTCGGTGAGTAGCCCCTTGTGAGGCGTACTTAGGCTGCGTCGACAACGGTGAGCTTTGCGATCTCGCTCGATGCGATCTGAGAAGTAACATCACTCATCAGCGCTGAGAGTTGAAGGCCAAGGGCTTCACAAATTGCGTTAAGCAATTCTGAAGACGCCTCTTTCTGTCCGCGTTCAACCTCTGAAAGATAGCCGAGCGATACTCGCGCTTCACGAGCGACATCACGCAACGTTCGCGATTGTTCTGTGCGTGCAGCACGAAGAGAGCTACCGACTGCTTCGCGTAAAAGCGCCATCGCTATCCCCCTTCACTTGTTCGTGCTCTAAGGATACGCGCAAATGAGCCGATTGCAGTGGCAACTGTGGCGTTTCGTACGCTTTCACGCTCGCCAGAAAGGGAAAGTTCTAGGTTATGACTGACCGGGCCATCGATAGCCACCCATACAGATCCAGATGGAACTCCATCAGAAGGTCCGGGGCCTGCCACGCCCGTTGTCGCAATCGACCAGGTAGAACCAAACTGTGTGCGCACGGCACGCGCCATTTCGATTGCAATTACTTGACTATAGACAGTGTGCGTATCGATGAGCGCAGCATCTACACCAAGAATCTTTGACTTCACATTATCTCGATATGCCACTATTGCTCCGAGAAAAACTTGTGATGATCCTTCAATAGATGTGATCGCCGAACTTAAGCCACCAGCAGTGATTGATTCTGCAGTAACAAGAGTTTCTTCTCGCTCTGCCAGTGTTGAGATGATTTCAGCGATCATTGATGAGATATCAGGAGCTAGCACCATGTAGAGCCCTCCCTAGGTGAGACCGAACTATCTCTTCAGAGCCAATCGTACATAGTTAACGCCTGTCACAACAGTGAGGATGATCGCAATCGCCATAAAACCATCTCTGAACCAGAAAAGTTCTGATGGCATTGGCAACATGTAGAAGCCAACACCAAAACTTTGGAAGGTGCTCTTGATCTTTCCTCCACGATTAGCGGGGATTACACCCTTCTTGATGACAGCTAAACGAAAAATTGTTATCCCGATCTCTCGAACCAGAATCACAGCGGTTATCCACCATGGGAAACGGCCAAGAATGGAGAGGGAGATCATGGCTGATCCAATCAACGCTTTATCTGCAACTGGATCTAAAAACTTTCCGAGCTCACTGACTTGATTGGTGGCACGGGCTAGATAACCATCTAATAAGTCAGATAAGCCGAGAAAGAAGAAGATAGTCCAGGCGATTACTTGCCAGGTTGAATCATCTCCACCATTTTTAAAAATCGCGTAAACGCCGAGTGGGATCAGAAGAATTCGTGCCATCGTGATGGCGTTGGGAGAGAAATACTTTTTCATAGCGCCTCTGCCACCAGATCTACTCCCAGTGACTGGGTAACAACTCCATCAACATAGTCACCCACCTTAAAGGATGTGCCAACAAATGATGTTGTTCCATCGACTTCTGGACCTTGATGGGCTGCGCGTCCCTCTTGATTTTCCTCATCTTCAATAAGTACACGCACGCGCTGACCTATGCGAGATGCGGCGCGAAGTGAGACCATTTCATCAGCTAAAGATGAGAGAGATTCGACTCGCTCTGCAATGATGTCCAGATCGACTTTATCTGAAAGATCGAGCGCTTCTGTCTTATCCTCATCCGAGTACCCAAAGATCCCAATTGCATCTAAATGTGCTTGCGTAATGAACTCAGCGAGCGCATCAAAATCTTCTTGAGTTTCCCCAGGGAATCCAACGATAAAATTAGATCGAATTCCTGCTTCAGGTGATAACGCTCGAATTTGAGTGATGAGATGGAGAAATTTCTCACTATCGCCGAATCTGCGCATACGGCGCAAAAGTGTGGGGCTGACATGCTGAAATGAGAGATCGAAATATGGCGCAACTTTTTCAGTTGAGATCATCGCCTGTAACAATGATGGTCGCATCTCGGCGGGCTGCAAGTATGAAAGACGTACGCGCTCGACACCTGCGATTTCGCCGAACTCATGCAAAATTTTCTCCATCAACATTAAGTCGCCGAGGTCTTTTCCATATGAGGTGGTGTTCTCGCTCACGAGAAAGAGCTCACTCACTCCGTTCTGGGCTAGCCACTGCGCTTCCTTAAGTACCTCAGTTGGCCGACGTGAAATAAATGAACCTCGGAAATATGGGATGGCACAGAATGAACATCTGCGATCACAGCCTGAGGCAATCTTAAGTGGAGCCCACGGAGCGCTATCTAAGCGCTTACGAAAGAGTCCACTTGCTGCACCTAGCGATGATTGATAATTTTCATCGCGAACTTTGGCGCGATCAACCGGTGCAATCGGCAGCAGTGAGCGTCGATCGCGTGGAGTGTGTGAGGTGTGTGACTGGCCTGAAATGATCGACTGCAAGCGCGCTGAGATATCTTGATAATCATCAAATCCTAAGATGGCATCTGCTTCAGGAAGCGCTTCGGCAAGTTCTTTTCCGTATCGCTCGGCCATGCAGCCCACCGCAACAACTGCCCGCGTAGTTCCATGTCCCTTGAGTGAGTTAGCCTCCAAAAGGGCATCAACGGAATCTTTCTTGGCGGATTCGATAAATCCACATGTATTAACGACTGCAACTTCAGCGCTTTCAACATCAGCGACAAGGGTCCAGCC
>JBIJAL010000071.1:0-5487 GCA_044345775.1 Candidatus Planktophila sp. | reverse complement strand
TGCTGCGATTTTATCTTCTTCACTCTTAAGCGCTATCTCATCGGCGCTGAGTTGTTGCGTTGATGCAGCAAGGAGAACACGAGCGGCCTCTACACCCTTACGCAACTCTTCTTCCTCTGTACGCAATGTGAGCGCTTCACGTTCTAGCGCTTGTGGATCGCGACCGGCATCTCTTGCCTCTTGCGCCTCTTCGGCTAAGAATCGTGAGCGTTCTTGTGCCAACGACTGCGTGCCTCGGAATTTTTCGCGAAGACCAGAGAGTGCGTAAAAATTCTCTTGCGCCTGGATCAGAAGTGGGCTTTCGATCGCCGACTGTTCATCAAGTAACTCTTCTTTACGGCGCGCAGATTCAAGTTCGCCTTCAACTTCAGAGCGGCGAGCGCGTAAGGCTGTCTCGTCTGCCACTTCAGCATCAAGTGTTTGTGAAAGTGAGATGAAGTCATCTGCCAGCAATCGCAACTTGGCATCACGAAGGTCGGCTTGAATTGTCGCCGCCTTCTTTGCAACCTCTGCCTGCTTACCGAGGGGTCTGAGTTGTCGGCGCAGTTCAACTGTTAAATCTTGCACGCGTGCCAAGTTGGCTTGCATTGAATCTAGTTTTCGAAGAGCTTTCTCTTTACGCTTGCGGTGCTTGAGAACTCCAGCTGCTTCTTCAATGAAACCGCGTCGATCTTCCGGAGTTGCCATCAAAATCGCATCAAGCTGACCTTGTCCGACGATGACGTGCATCTCGCGACCAATACCTGAATCACTCAAGAGTTCTTGAATATCTAGGAGCCTGGATGCCTCACCATTAATTTGGTATTCACTTTGTCCGTTACGAAAGAGTATGCGTGAAATTGTTACTTCACTATATTCAATAGGTAGTGCGCCATCAGAGTTATCGATTGTGAGAGAAACTTCAGCGCGACCAAGAGGTGCTCGACCTGATGTGCCGGCAAAGATGACATCTTCCATCTTTCCACCACGAAGTGATTTAGCGCCTTGCTCACCCATGACCCAGGTGAGTGCATCGACGACGTTTGATTTGCCAGAACCGTTAGGACCCACCACGCAGGTAATGCCTGGCTCAAGCCGAAGAGTGGTCGCCGAGGCGAAGGACTTAAAGCCCTTGAGGGTCATGCTCTTCAAATACACGTGGGTAAACCTATCGGTTTATATGCTCAGTTTTTCGTAGGCACTACGGGCGGCAGCCTGCTCAGCTTCGCGCTTGCTCTTACCCTCACCCTGCGCAATCTCTTCGCCCCCAACAACGGCTGTGGCGGTGAAGGATTTATCGTGGTCAGGACCACTTTCAATGACTGCGTATTCAAGGGAACCTTTTCCAAGGGTTGCGACTAATTCTTGCAACGCTGTCTTGCCATCAAGACCAGCACCTTTCGCCATTGCTTCTTCTAGCGTCGTCTTGATCAAGGCCTGCACTACCTTCGCAGTGGTTGCAAAGCCCGCATCAATATAGATCGCCCCGATGAGCGCTTCAAGAGCATCTGCCAAGAGCGAGTTTTTGTCGCGACCATTGGTAACTTCTTCGCCCTTACCTAGGCGAATGTATTTTCCGAGCTCAAGTGAGCGAGCGATATCTGCTAACGCTCGCATATTGACAATTCCTGAGCGCAACGGTGAGAGTCGACTCTCATCTAAATCTGGGTAACGTCGGTAGAGCTCTTCGGTGACGACCAATCCAAGAATTGAATCCCCCAAGAATTCCAGTCGCTCATTGGTAAGAGTTGAATTGTTCTCGTAAGCAAAAGATCGATGAGTCAGTGCTAGTTCAAGAAGTTGCGAATCAATCTCAACCCCCAGAGCTATCTTAAGTTCAGGGAACAGGAGAAGCCTTCGATCAGATATCTATGACTTGACGACGATTATATGTTCCACATGTTGGGCAAGCGATGTGTTGCAACTTTGGCTGTTGGCACTGTGAGCAAGGTGCAAGAGATGCCGCAGTTGTCTTCCACATGCTTCGACGTGAACGTGTCTTTGAACGAGACATCTTTCGCTTTGGTACTGGCACGAGGTGGACCGCCCTTCCTGTTAAGTGAACCGAAGGCCCTAACTAAGGCTTCGAGGTATGGGAGAAGTATCCCCTAAGAGTCCAGATTCTTAAAATCCAGCCCAGCCAATCCAGACCAACGGGCATCGACCACCTCGTGGGCATGATCTTCAGGCAGTAGAGCCCATTTTTGACCACAATCGGGGCAGAGACCCAGACACTCTTGATCGCACAAAGGATTGACCGGAAGTTCAAGGACGATCGCATCGCGTATGGGCGGCTCGAGATCCATCATCACGCCATCAAGATAGAGGATGTCATCAACATCTAGATCATTGTCAACAGGTTGGTCACGCTTTGCCCGTGAACCTTTCTTTGATGTGTCTTCTTCATAGAGATATAACTCTTGAATTCTTTTATCAATCTCTACTTCGACGGGATCTAAACAGCGAATGCACTCACCCTTTGCAACGGCAAATATCTCCGCACTCAGCAATATTCCTTCAGTAACTGCTTCAAGACGTGCATCGACTTCTATCACATCTCCGAGTGGAACTGCGATAAGTGGGACTCCTACGCTTTCAGGAACAACTAAATCCAGTTGATACTCCTTCATCTCGCCCGCACGACGAGGAACTTCGTGCGTATTGAGATGGTAAATGTGAGAAGGTCGAACCATCTAGATATTACTTTTCTTCTGAGAGCTGGCCGAGGACATCTTTATCTCCAGCGCCTTCAAGGCGTTCGCGTCCTCGAGCAACAGATTCCATTGTTTTATTCAAGATAACTTCAAGGGTGGCGAGACGGCCATCGATGTAGCTCTCTACTTCTGCTCGCTCTTGCTCAGCTAGAGAACGGGCATCATCCAAAATGCGTTGCGCTTCATCGCGCGCTGCTTGAACAATTGATGTTTGCTCGACCATGCGCGCAACATCTTCGCGAGCTGTAGAAATCATCTGCTCGGCACTGAGACGGGCTTCCTCAACTATCACATCTCGAGATGAAATGATTTGTATTGCTTGGTCAAGGTCAGTCGGAAGAGCAACCCGTGCTCCATCCAATATCTCAAGTATTTCTCCTCGATGAACGACACAGGAAGCAGAGAGAGGAACTCCACGCGCTTCTTCGATAAGAGTGACTGCTGCATTAAGTTTTTCGAGTGAATCCATAGCTACTTCCCACTTTCTTCTACGCGAGACTTAAGTGCACTGTTGACAATTTCCGGAACCATCGTGGAGACATCCCCGCCGTAATATGCGAGCTCTTTCACGAGGGATGATGAGAGAAAAGAATGTGTTGGGGCAGTTGCCATAAACATTGTCTCGACCCCTGAACCCTGAAGATTCACTTGGGCCATCTGCAACTCATAGTCAAAGTCGGTCACAGCGCGCAACCCTTTTACGATGCATTGAATCTCATTACTTTTACAGTAATCAACTAGTAGACCAGACCATGAATCCACTCGGACATTTGGTAAATGGGTTGTGGTGTGAAGAATCATCTGCATGCGTTCTTCGACGGAAAACATGCTCGATTTCGTACGGTTAACCAATACAGCGACAACTACTTCATCAAATCGCGCACTTGCGCGCTCGATAATGTCGAGATGACCAAAGGTCACCGGATCAAAGGATCCTGGGCAGACGGCGCGTTTCATGAGGTAAACGCTAGCAAGAAGATCAGTCCAGATCCATTTCAGGCGTAGAAGCGCCATAGAAAATCGTTGTTTGGCCGTAATTCTTCTGTCGAATCTCTTCTAGCCCAATCGGCCAACTCAATTCACGCACTCGACTATTTCGCTCAACAGCAATGAGTCCATCTGGATGTAGAAACTTTCCACTCACGATTGCAATGAGATTTTCAATCACATCAATATCTGAAAAATCATACGGTGGATCGACGTAGATGAAGTGATACTGCAGTGGCGCAGTTCCTTCTAAGAAGCGCTCTACAGTCATCGAGTAAAGATGGAAATTGCCGGGAAATTGAGAGCTCTTGATCCCTTCATAATTTGAAAGAATTGCTTGAGATGCACGTTCATTATTCTCGACGCAATGAACAGTCGATGCGCCACGCGAGAGAGCTTCAAGGCCAATTGCACCAGTTCCTGAATAGAGATCAAGAACGTTAAGGCCATCGAATTCACCGAATTCAGATGCCAGGGAAGAGAAGAGCGCTTCTCGCGCACGATCTGATGTTGGGCGGGTTGCATCAGCAACTGCTGAGATATTTCGCCCCTTGGCTAGGCCTGCAATTATTCTCATCTACCTAACCTTTATCAATAAATTCAGAGCTTGCTTCGCTCTCCACTTTGGCTAACTCTATCGCCAGCTGCGGGTGCATGATCAAAGCGGGATCACCTTCTAATACCTCTAGTGCATCAGTTCGTGCCTGGTCTATGAGATCTTCATCGCGAAGAACCCGAAGTAAGCGAAGGTGAGAATTCACACCAGATTGACGTGCGCCTAGGACATCACCTTCTCGACGCTGTTCTAGATCAATTCGTGAAAGTTCAAAACCATCTGTGCTTGATGCAACTGCTTCAAGTCGCACTCGTGCGGGTGTCTCTGCAATTGCCTGAGTAATGAGTAAACAGAGTCCGGGCGCTGTACCTCTACCGATACGGCCGCGTAACTGATGCAACTGGGATACACCAAACCGATCAGCATCCATGATCACCATTACCGTTGCATTTGGGACATCAACTCCTACTTCAATGACAGTTGTTGAAACCAAAACATCTATCTCATGTGCTGCATATGCGCTCATCGTCGCGTCTTTGAGTTCACTAGGTAGTCGACCATGAAGAGGTGCGAGGCGAAGACCCTTAAGTGCACCCATGGCTAACTCTGGAGCCAAGACTTCAACGCTCACGATATCCGGCGATGTGACTCCATTGAGAAAATCAATATCAGCATCTTCGCTCTCACCAGCGCTAATTCGTGAAGCGACAACGTATGCCTGATGACCTTGGGAAACTTCTTCGCGAATGCGCTCCCATGCTCTCTCAAGGAATGCGGGTTTCTCCAATGTATTGACTACGTGCGTTGTGATTGGTGCGCGCCCTAGAGGCAGCTCTCGAAGTGTCGAAACATCAAGATCTCCAAATACTGTCATTGCTACAGTCCGCGGGATCGGTGTGGCCGTCATGACCAGTAAGTGAGGTGGGATTTTCGCCTTACCTTTAAGCGCATCTCGTTGCTCAACACCAAATCGATGTTGTTCGTCCACAACAATTAATCCAAGGTCTGCAAACTCAACTGATGCACTTAAAAGTGCATGTGTTCCAATAACGATTCCTGCATCACCACTTGCGGCAAGTGCTAACGCCTCTTTCCGTTCGGCCGCACTCTGTGATCCAGTAAGAAGAGTGACGCGAGTAGCATTCTCTGGGGAATCGATCATTCCTCCTTGAGCAAGCGTTCCCATCATTTTCGTAATACTGCGAAGATGCTGTGCCGCTAAAACTTCAGTAGGTGCCAATAGGGCCGCCT
>JBIJAL010000070.1:0-5492 GCA_044345775.1 Candidatus Planktophila sp. | reverse complement strand
GCAATCGATATGGTCAGTAAGTAAGGTAAAGACACTTCCACTGCACTGCTTAGTTCACACAAGAGCTTTTGATTTAAGCCTTTTCACTATTGCAAAAGTATCTGGGGTTCTGACATGGCGATGAGGTTGGTATCCATGTGACCGATTACTTTTGACGATAGGCTTAGGCCATGTCATTTGTTATGTACTCAACTACCTGGTGTGGCTATTGCAAGCGCTTGAAATCTCAGTTGGCTGATCTTGGGATCACCTTTGAAGAGATCAATATTGAAGAGGTGCCGGGCACGGCTGAGATCGTAGAGAAGGTAAATGGAGGCAATCGCACAGTTCCAACGCTGGTCTTTTCAGATGGAAGCGCGATGACCAATCCGTCGGCTAAAGAAGTGGTCTCTAAGCTCGCTTCGCTTTAGAGATATAGAACTCCTTTTTCTGAGAATTCTGCCGAGCCTACGCGGGGAATCCTGTGAATATGCGGGTTCATAGGGCAGATGTGGGAGGGTCGTTGCTAAAATCGTCATATGTTGCAGGCTCGAAGCTAGGAGCCTTCTCGTCACTGTCCATGTTCTGCGAGTAGAGGAAATTCTATGTTTAGATTTTTTTTAGCTCTCGCATTGATACTGGGGCTGAGTTCCGGGGTGGCTCAGGCTGCGCCAACTGTGGAGACTGCACAGGCCGAGGTGGATCGACTGAGGACTTTGGCTGCTGAGAAATTTGAGGATGCCAATGAGGCGACGATTCGCATAAAAGCTTTAGAGCGCGAGACGCTGGCGCTGGAAGGTCGTGAGGCGATCTTGCGCAAGCAACTCGCTACTGCCAGTGCGACGTTATCGCGTATTGCAATTGCTCAGTACACAGCTGGCGGATTTGGCGAAGGGCTGAATCTGCTCTTTTCATCTGATCCGAGTAAGTATTTATCTGATGCCGGAACAATGGATTTGTTAGCGCGCAATTACTCGAAGCAGTTGCGAAATTATGCAACGACAAAACAGAAGGTCGAGGCATCGCAGTTTGTGGTTGCCGATAGAACGGCGCAATTACGGGCCGAGCGCAAAAGGCTGAATGAGCAGGTTGCTAACGCCAAGGCTAGTTTGGCAAAGGCTGAGAAGATTCTTAAAGGGTTAAAGAAAGAAGATCGAGAGCGTTTGGCGCGAGAAGAAGCAGCGCGTGAGAATCAAATCCTTACTTCATCGAAAAAGTATGCCCAGAGTTATAAGGGTGATAATTCTCGTGGATCAATCGCGTTGAAGTATGCACTGAACCAGGTTGGTGATGTTTATGTCTGGGCAGCGGCCGGCCCAACGCGTTGGGATTGTTCGGGGCTGACGATGCGTGCATTCCAGCAGGCGAAGGTTTCGCTTCCGCATTCATCGCGAATACAGATTAAGTATGGCAAATCAGTTTCATCTCGTTCACTTAAGCCAGGGGATCTAGTTTTCTTCGGTAAGCCAATTAGCCATGTCGCGATCTATATGGGTGGGGGAAAGATGGTCCATGCTCCACGACCAGGTAAGAGAGTTGAAGTCACTAAATTCACAATGAGGTTTGGAAGTAAACCATTTGTGGGGGCGAAAAGATTATGAAGAAACAGATAAGTGCGGTTCTCGCTCTTCTTCTCATCGGGGGATTGTTTCTGCCAATTCAGCAGGCTAGTTCGACAAATCACAAACCAACGTTGGCCCAGATTGAGGCGGCAAAGAAGGCAGAGGCGGCGAAGAAGAAGATTGCAACCGATGCTTTGAAGAGGTTAGAGGCAGCCCGGGGAAATCTTAAAGCGCTATCTGCCATCGCATCTGATGCTCGTGCTAAATATCTGCGTGCGCAAGCAGAGTTGGTGGCGGCGACAAAGAAATCAAATGCAGCTGAAGCGTCTTATAAAGAGGCGGCAGCTTCTGTGAGTTCTACACATCGTGAAATTGGTAAGTTAGCAATTCATGCATACACCTCTGGCGGCGGGTTAAGTGATCTTGAATCTGTATTAAGTGCAAATGGGCCACAAGATATGATGGATCGCTTATCAACGATTGAAAATTTAGGGGTAAGAAATAAAACAACTCTGACTCGCTTCAAGGCTGCAGAGGTGGTTGCGCAGGCGGCCAAAGTTGCCGCCGATGCGGCCAAGGAAGAGCAACGCGTTGTAACTGAGAAAGTGGCTGCAGCGAAGAAAGTGGCAGATGATGCCCAGGCCGAACAGCAGAAAGAGGTCGATAAGCTGCAGGCTGTTCAAGATAAGCTGCAGCGAGATTTGGCCTCTGCCAAAAAAGTTCGAGTTACATTAGAACAACGTCGCCAGCTTGCACTCTTAGAAGAGGCACGAGCAAATGAAGCGACGAAAGTTACAGGCCAATCACGGGTCTGGCGTGCGGGTGGACCAACTGGAGTAAGTTCATCGCGTACGACTGAGGCGATGAGATTAAAAGCCGTTGAGTTTGCAAAGAAGCAAGTGTTGGCCGGTAAGCCGTATGTGTGGGGAGATGAAGGTCCAAATTCTTTTGATTGCTCAGGACTTGTCTATGCGGCATATAGATCGGCAGGACTTGGTTGGCCGAATTGGGATCGATTGAACTCTGCTCTTTACTACAGATACGTCAAACAGATTCCTTTAGCGGAAATGCAACCTGGCGATCTGCTTTTCTATTCTTACGACGGATCTACCAGCAAGATTCACCATATAAGCATCTTTGCTGGAAACGAGATGATGTGGGAAGCTCGTTCAACAAAGAGTGGTTTGAAGTATTCAAATATTTACAGCATGCCCGGTTTGATGCCGTACGCCGGCCGCGTGTAATTGGCCGAGATCGGGTCGCTTTTAGGCTTCAGATTCGTTAACTAATTAAAGATAAAGACCTGCAGGGTTAACTGCAGGTCTTTTTCTTGCACTTCAATGACTCAGAAGAACTCTTATCGTATCGCCGATGAAGGAGTTTTGTCTCCACTTAGATTTTTATCCACAAAGGTTTTGAACTTGTGAAATCGAAAACGGAGGAGACCTTAGGTTGCGCACGCGTGTGGCTGTAGCTCAACGGATAGAGCTCTTCTCTGACTCAGAAGGAGGTTGTGGGTTCGATTCCCACCAGTCACACGCTTCGTCAGAGGTTCTGGGATTTAGTCACCTAGAGCCTCTTTCTCTGAGCCCTCCATTTGGTGGGCAATTTATAACTCACGGGATTTACTTGGGGTTTGAAAATTGTTCGAATCCTGACGGTAGCACGATCAACTGAGAGATGAGTACAAGGTTGATCGCTCATTAGATTCTCTCTGCTAATTCAAACTTCTAATGCTCCAATTTAACGCTGCAGCAATTGCAACCCACACTTGATATGGCATGACTGCTATTGCCATGGGTATTGAGATTGTGAAGAGGATGTAGGTCATAGGGATTGTCAGGAGGGCAGTTAAGGTCAAAGCAATTGCTGCGCCGGTGAGATTGTGGGGACGGTAGAAGAGGTAGGCCCAGGTGAGGGCGGCGGCGACTGAGAGTGCGAAGAAGAGTATGTAGGTAAGTGATGTAGTTGTGGATGCGCGTTGGGCGATGATGACTGCAGCAATACCAAGGACGATGAAGTTATAAGGCCAGATGATTCCGAAGACAAATCCTGGTGGTTGCCATGTTGGTTTATTGATGTTGGCATACCAGCTATCTCCGGTGTTCACCCAGAGGCCTGAGCCGATCATATAGATCAGGACTATAGCGATGCCGCTGGCGGCGATGGCGTAGCGAAGGCTCATGTATAGAGGTTAGGGGGTTTGTGGGTATATCGGGTTATTTGCCGCTATCCATTGACGCAGTTGTTGGGTCGAGCGTTCGGCGTAAGTCTGAGCACCTGCGGTGAAGGTGTTGAAATCGAGAGAATAGCCTAGCTTCATAGCGAGGGCTAGCTTTTTCTCTTCATATTCATCTGGCTTACTTGGATCGTATCTGAGTTCACTGCCTATTTTTTCATTCTGTTGTGCAAGGTCTATCAGCGAACCGAAATCACCAGTGGTTGCAACGAAGTATTCACTCCAGAGATATCCATCGTAATAGGGACCACATACATTGGTTTGACCAGAATTTGAAATGAAATCCTTTATCAAGGTAGGTGTTGGTGACGTAATGCATGATGAGTAAGTGGCGATATAGACGCGGATCTGTGAGAAAGGAATTTTATAGATGTATGCCTGCGACATCATTGCTCCAAAGTTTGCTCCGCCCTCATTGAGCCAATATGGATTGAAGAAGCCTTTTGATTGTGCGTATTGGGATGCGGCTTCACCCTGCATTGCGTGCAGTAATTCGTGAACAAAACCAAATGAGATAAAGAGGCGATCAGGGGTTTTGGTAAAATCACGGGATATTTTCTTACCATCATTTTCCGTTAGACCATCAACGCTAAGGAAAAGAACTCGAGTGCTTAATCCACAGAAGCCTCCGCCTGCGGGTCCGGGAACTCCCATCATGGGGTTTGCGCACCATGTGCCGGCAGGCATCTTTGGTGCGAGCCAGTCACGATTTCCAATGTAAACAGTTAAGGGTGTAACGAGCTTAATTTTTAAAATAGATGCGATCAAGAGCGCGCTATTGAGACTTTCTTTTGCAATCTCGGCAATTTGTTCACTCTCTTTGCCGGGGCCGACTTGGAAATCAATCTTTGCTTGAGCAGGCGTAGCGGTACTGAATGCATTCTGCAGAAGTAGATCAATTTTTTGAACTTCGGGAGATGTCGGATAAATCAGTTTTTGAACGGTAGGTGTGGGTGTTGCTGGGGCAGTTTTTGGTTTAGTTGAAGTTTTCTGAAGAACGCCTTTATTCCACACCAATTTCTTTCCGACCTTGATACAGGTGAACTTCTTTCCGTTGGCTAAGGCGGTGCTGTCAATCTTTTTGCAGGACGATCCAGCACTCACTGCAGCCGTGGCATCGAGTGGCATGGCTAGTATCGCAAGGGAGAGTAGGAGTATGAGCTTTCGTCGCACGGCGTAAGTATGGAATTGCTTGGTTGTTTTGTCGATACCGGCACGTCGATTTCTTGCTCTTCGATGACTACTATTTTGCGTCAGCGCACCAAGTTTGAAGACTTCGGACTATGGAAAACCGACTGGTCACTTGTGACAATTGTTGGTGGGGTAGGTCATGATTGAATTCTATTGGGCCGATCGGAGAGCATTGAGATGAAGCGTCTAGCTTTGGTGGCGAGTGTTGCAGTTGTTCTAGCTCTTGTTGTCAGCACGCTCGTGATGCCATCAAGTTCTGGCGCAGTGAAAGCCGGGGCTATGTGCAAAAAAGCTGGGCTAAAGACGATCGATAGCGGTCGTAAATACACATGCATTAAGGTCGGAAAGAAATTGGTGTGGAATAAGGGCGTTCTGATTAAGCCGGTGCCAGTAAAAGTTCCTGCATCGACGCCGACTCCGACGCCGACTCCGACGCCGACTCCGACGCCGACTCCGACGCCGACGCCGACTCCGACTCCGACATTTACTCCACCAGTTCGACCAACTTCATTGAGTGATCT
>JBIJAL010000069.1:0-5528 GCA_044345775.1 Candidatus Planktophila sp. | reverse complement strand
AACCAAGTGAGTTGGCAAAGTTCCTCTTAATTCTTTGGTCATCTCAACTTCTTGCTAGTCGCTTGAGTGCCGGATTCATTCGAGTCAACGTACTTGCTCTCATTGCTCCAGGTTTTATTGTGGTGAGCGCTCTGATTATGTGGGGTAGAGATCTGGGTACGGCATCAGTGATAATAGCAATTCTAGGTGGGCTACTTTTTGTTTCTGGAATCCCACTCAGACTTATTGGAACGCTAGTTGCGAGCGGGGCTATCGCGTTGGGATTTTTTATCGCGACTGCCCCATACCGCGCAGCACGGTGGAGCGTATTTCTTAACCCATTTGATCCTGAGCAATATAAGAATGAAGGTTGGCAGCCAGCACATAGTTTGTTAGGACTAGCGAGTGGCGGAATTTTTGGTGTAGGGCTTGGGGGAAGTCGACAAAAATGGGGAAATCTCCCTGAAGCACATACAGATTTTATCTTCGCAGTAATTGGTGAAGAGCTTGGCCTTATCGGTACCCTCTTTATTCTCGGACTCTTAGTCACCTTGATCTATTCTATTCTGCGCATTTCGATGATTTCTGAAGATTCATTTACTCGTTTTGCCTGCGCAGGGATTGCTTCATGGATTGCTATTCAATCGGTACTCAATATCGGCTCTGCACTCAGCTTGCTTCCAGTAGTTGGTGTCACTCTTCCACTCGTCTCTTACGGAGGCTCGGCCCTTATTGCCACCTATATGGGAATTGGTTTTGTTGCATCCAGCGCATTGCGCAACCCTGTGATAATTTCTGAAATTAGAAGAGCAGCTGCAAAGCGAAGAGGCGCCTAAATGAATTCGCGCACGATTTTCTTCGCAGGTGGAGGAACTGCCGGTCACATACAGCCAGCGCTGGCGGTAGCGCGTATGTGGCAGAGAGATAATCCAAGCGATCGCATCGTCTTCCTTGGTACGTCGAGTGGCTTGGAAACTTCCCTGGTGCCTGAGTCTGGATTTGAACTCGAGCTCATCACGCGAGTAAGAGTTCCTCGTAAAGTTAGCCTCCGTTTATTTAACGCTCCATTCCAGCTCCTGCGAGCAGTCTCTGAGGCTCGCAAAATTCTTAAAGGAGGGAATTTACTGATTGGTTTCGGAGGGTATGTATGCGCACCTGCCTATATCGCTGCCGCCATGAAGAAAGTTCCCATAGTCATTCACGAGGCCAATGCACAACCGGGATGGGCAAATCGACTAGGAGCTCTATTTACGCAATCACTTGCGGTTGGAATCCCGGTCGCTGGTGGCAAATTTGCTACAGCCCTCATCACTGGGAATCCTTTAAGGGATGATATTGCAACGTTGCTATCTCAAAACAGGGATTGGGATGAAGGCAGATGGGATGAGCTTAAAAGTCAGGAAAAGGAATTTCTTGGCTTTGAACCACAGCTCCCACTCATTCTAGTTTTTGGAGGATCCCAAGGATCGCAAGCAATGAACGCAGTTATTGAAGAGGCTAAAAAAGAGATAGTTCAAAAACATATTCAAATTCTTCATTCAGTTGGAGGCTCTAATGTGATTCCCGAGCCGACCGAGCGCTACAAGTCAGTCTCTTATATTCATGATATGGCGCGTGCATATGTTGCTGCAGATGTGATTATCGCCCGAAGCGGGGCAATAACTTGTTCAGAAGTTCGTGCACTTGGAAAATTTGCCATATTCGTTCCACTCGCAATCGGAAATGGTGAACAGGCAGTTAACGCTCTGGAACTAGTCACGCATGGCAGAGCGGTGATAATCAATCAAGAATCCTTCACCCCGCGCTGGTTGATCGATAACATCAGCGCCATGATTGTGCAGAACGCCGAAAATGCACCAGGCGTTGATACACGAGATCTTGACGCATCAACTAAAATTACAGCCCTGATGGATCACACCCTGAGAAATTCCAAGGCCTGAGAAAATGTTGCGTCCAGAACTGAGTCAGTGGATTGGTCAGAGAGTTCACTTTGTTGGAATCGCTGGTGCAGGTATGAGTGGATTAGCACGGATCGCACTCTCTCACGGAGTACTTGTATCAGGAAGTGATAGTAAAGACTCATCAGTTTTATTGGCGCTGAAAGCATTGGGCGCAGAAGTCCATGTAGGTCACGACAAGTCACACGTTGAAGGGAAGAGTTTTGTTGTTTATTCGAACGCTATCCCACCTACTAATCCAGAGATGGTTCGCGCACAAGAATTAGGAATATCATTGCTCACTCGCGCGCAAGCGCTAGCAATTTTGATGACAGGAACGCGCAGTATTGCTGTTGCGGGAACGCATGGGAAAACGACAACATCTTCGATGCTTACCGTCGCTCTACAAGCGTGCGGTGTCGATCCTTCATTTGCAATCGGAGGAGCGCTCACCGCCTCAGGTTCCAACGCACATCGTGGCACGGGAGATATTTTCGTTGCCGAGGCAGATGAATCTGACGGGTCATTCCTTGAATATCGTCCATTTAGCGCAATTGTGACCAATGTCGAACACGACCATGTTGATTACTTCCTCACGCCAGAGTCTGTCATGGATATTTTTACTGAGTTTGTAGAGTCGATCGATCCCGAGGGGTTCCTAGTATTTTGCGGAGACGACCCAGGAGCAAGAGAGATTGCACAGAAGGGATCTCCGGCCAAGAAAGTCTCATACGGCACGGATTTGCAATCAGATCTCGTGATCGATCACATCAATCTACTTCCAATGGGTTCAGAGGCACGGCTTTTGTGGCACGGTCGCAAGATTGGTGTTTTAGAACTTCAAGTTCCTGGCCACCACAACATTCTTAACGCCACTGCAGTTATTGCTTTGGGGCTATCCCTTGATCAACCCATTGCAGAAATGCTCCAAGGGTTACATTCATTTAGAGGAGCAGCGCGTCGCTTTGAGCTCAAGGCAAGTGTTGCTGGGATAAGAGTGATCGATGATTATGGTCACCATCCAACAGAGATCGATGTAACCCTCACAGCTGCACGGCGATACGCTGGAGATGGGCGCGTCCTTGTGATCTTCCAGCCCCATCGCTATACCCGGACCCAAGCCTTTCTTCATTCATTTGCTCGAACCCTGGATTTAGCAGATCACTCGATCCTTCTTGAGATCTATCCCGCAAGTGAGTCACCGATTCCGGGTGTGAGTTCTTCACTCATTGCAGATCAGATGAAGCATGGAGAGTTTGTTCCAAATTTTCTCGAAGCAGCTGAAGCGATTATCTCAATGGCAAAACCAGGCGATGTCATTATCACTTTAGGTGCAGGCGATGTAAATTCTTTAGCGCCAGTAATTATCTCGGGCCTTGAGCAACGATTTGAAATTAATTTATAATCGTGAATAAGATTATTTCTAAACCGATCCTCGTTTCACTTACAGCCGTTACTATCGCACTGGCATATATCCTCGGTTGGTCTGCGCTCTTTACGGTAAAAGATATCCAAGTGCTGGGTTCTCCAAACACTTTCTCCGAGGCGGAGATCGTGAGATTGAGCGAGGTCACTCTCGGGGGCCAACTCGCTCGTATTAATGCTCGATCCACCGAAGAGAAGATCGCCCAGATCAAGTGGGTGCACAATGTCGAGATTTCTCGTAATTGGATAAGCGGGAATGTTGGGCTGACCGTGACGGTGCGGCAACCAATCGCTTATTTCAACATCGACCAGGTAGAGGGTCAGACGATCGATAGTGAGGGTGAACTATTTGTTCTACCCGGATTTTCCAGTAACGACCTACCTGTGATCTCATCAGCATCACCAGCCGGAGCGCTTGAGGCGAACGCACTCTTTACGACCTTCCCCGTGGATTTCAGGCGATCGATCACTTCCATGGTTGCGAAAAGTTCTACATCATTTATCGTTAATTCAAGACTCAAAGGGCGAGAGATAGAGATTAAGTGGGGAGATAGTTCAGAGATGAATCTAAAAATTGCTGTCATTGACCGCCTCTTGGCGCTACCTGAAAATAAGAAGATCACTTCGATTGATCTTCTTGCTCCACATGCACCGATCGTTCGCTAAAAAACTCTCAAGGTGAAGATGAGGAATTGGTTCGAGTCGGTATTTGATTCAACACCCGTATCAGCCTAGTTTTGCCGCTATTAGAGAGAATGAATCGTAACTCTCAAGGCGAGATTTATAGTTCATAAGGGGGACTTCGTGGCTGCACCACAGAATTACTTAGCTGTTATTAAAGTTGTTGGCATTGGTGGCGGCGGAGTGAATGCGATCAATCGAATGATTGATGTCGGACTTAAAGGTGTCGAGTTCATTGCGATAAACACAGACGCACAGCATCTGCTTATGAGTGATGCCGATGTGAAACTCGATATTGGTCGAGCATCAACAAAAGGTCTTGGCGCTGGTGCTGCACCTGAAAAAGGAAGACAAGCAGCGATTGATCACACAGAAGAGATTGAAGAAATTCTGCGTGGAGCGGATATGGTTTTTGTTACAGCAGGAGAAGGTGGTGGCACTGGAACTGGTGGCGCGCCGATCGTTGCAAAAATTGCACGCGATCTAGGAGCACTCACCATAGGAGTTGTCACTCGTCCATTCTCCTTTGAAGGAAAAATTCGGACCAAGCAGGCTGAAGAAGGCATCGCGCTACTGCGCGATGAAGTTGATACACTCATTGTTATTCCGAATGATCGCTTATTAGCGATATCGGATAGAAATATAACCGCGGTCGATGCTTTCAAGAGTGCCGATCAAGTATTGCTTTCAGGTGTTCAGGGAATTACTGAAATAATCACCCAACCAGGTTTGATCAATCTTGATTTCGCGGATGTGAAGACTGTGATGACTGATGCTGGCTCTGCACTTATGGGAATCGGTTCTGCACGTGGAGAAAATCGTGCAACGAGAGCGGCAGAATTAGCAATATCCAGTCCGCTATTGGAAACATCTATCGATGGAGCAATGGGGGTCTTGCTCTCTGTTGCAGGCGGCTCTGACCTCGGACTCTTTGAGATCAACGAAGCCTGTGAATTGGTGCAGGCGGCAGCTCATCCTGATGCTCGCATTATTTTTGGAACGACGATAGATGATGCTTTGGGCGATGAGGTACGAATCACCGTCATCGCAGCAGGTTTTGATGGGGGAGAACCTAAGAAGGTTGCGGTGCCTGTTCTTAACGCAGCAATTCTTGGTGGCGTAGCTGACCCACTGCCACAGAATGACCCATTGGCAGTTGCAATGGACCTAGACGAAAAAAAGCCGGCTAGAAAAGTCACCTTTGAGGATCTTGTCGCTGAGGATGAGATCGATGTGCCTGATTTCATGAAGTAAGTAGAGTGAATTTTAGATTTACAGATAGCACCGGTGGAAATTCTGCCGGTGCTTTTCGCTCTCGTAATTTAGCCCTTCATGTCGGGGATCAACCAGAATTTGTGGAGCGCAATCGGATAGAACTGAGCGATGAAATCGATAGGCCCATTCAGTTTATGAATCAGGTTCATGGCAATGAAGTTGAGGTTATTGCTCAATTGAGTCACGCGTCACCAACGGCTGATGCACTCGTAACAACTAATTCTGCGATTG
>JBIJAL010000068.1:0-5792 GCA_044345775.1 Candidatus Planktophila sp. | reverse complement strand
CCAACTTTGCTTGGGTTAAGTGAAAATCCTGGCCAATTAGCGGGATATGGTGCAATTCCCGCATCAGTTGCTCGCGCACTTGCAAGTGATGGGAAATGGCGAAGATTTATTACGGATCCACAGACTGGTGTGCTTTTAGATTATGGAAGGCAGACATATGAACCTCCACAAGGCCTTATTGATTTTCTCATCGCGCGAGATAGAACATGTCGTTTCCCAGGGTGTAGACGCTCGGCTGCGCTCTCTGATTTAGACCATGCGCAAAGTTGGGAGGATGGTGGAACGACCTCGCTAGATAATCTTGGCGCACTCTGTAGACGTCATCACCAATTGAAAACTCATGGTGGTTGGAAGATCGAATCTCGTGCCGATGGTTCCTGCACGTGGACTTCGCCCCTCGGAAAGATCTACCAAACTCCTGTGCGCTCAATTCTTGAGGGTAGTTAACCCATCCCGCACCGCGTTAGAATTGCTCCGTGAACAAGCATGCACCGAAACTTAATAAGGTAATTCTCTATTACGGCTTCACGCCGATTAGCGATCCAGATGCGATGCTTCTTTGGCAGAAACAACTCTGTGCCACTCTTGGATTAACTGGTCGAATTCTCATTTCAAAGCATGGAATCAACGGAACTCTCGGCGGCGAGATGGCTGCCCTTAAAAAGTATGTGCGCCAGACTCGTAGCTACCCTGGTTTCAAGAAGATGGGTTTTAAGTGGTCTGAAGGAACAGGAAATGATTTCCCGCGTCTCTCCGTTAAAGTGAAATCTGAGCTCGTGGCATTCGGTGATCCTGATGCAATTGAGGTAGATGAGAACGGTGTAGTGGGAGGCGGTAAGCATATACGCCCAGATCAACTTGAAAAACTCGTTCAAGAACGTGGCGATGAAGTCGTCTTCTTTGATGGTCGTAACGCATTTGAGGCAGAAATTGGTAAGTTCAAAGATGCGATCATCCCCGATGTGACAACATCACGTGACTTTATCCAAGAGATCGAAAGTGGAAAGTACGATCACATCAAGGATAAGCCAGTAGTTACTTACTGCACTGGTGGTATTCGATGTGAAATTCTCTCTGCTGTGATGGTGAAAAACGGATTCAAAGAGGTTTATCAGATTGATGGCGGAATCGTTAAATATGGTAACGCTTTTGGCGACGATGGCCTCTGGGAAGGCTCTCTCTATATCTTTGATTCACGAATGAAGATGGATTTCTCAGACCATACAAAGGTCATTGGTAAATGTGAAAAGTGTGAAGCCGCAACCAACCAATTCAGGAATTGTAATACCGCTTCATGTCATCAACTAATTCTTCTCTGTGACACATGCGCCGCACTGGATTCAAATCTTTCTTGCAACCATGATCCGAGCAAGGCGCGCAGCGCAGAACTTATTGGCTAGTAACCCACTCATGATTTGGTGGCCTACTGAAGTACCCACACTCACTCGTGGGCTCATCACACTTCGAAAACCACATCTCGATGACACCCAAGCCGTCTTTGATGGATGCCAAGATCCCCTCATTCCTAGATTTACCGCAATTAGCTCTGACTATTCGATGGCACATGCCCTTGATTATGTGCAAAGAGTGGATGCATCACTTCGAACCCAGCGAGAACTTCCTTTTGTTATTGAGTATGGAAATGGTGATGACCGCCAGTTTGCAGGGACGATCTCTTTTCATTCGCTGAGTGTAAAAAACAGCGTAGGGGAGATCGGTTACTGGACGAGTGCGGCGATGCGCGGAAAATCGATCACAACAACGGCGGTGCATATGCTTACCGATTACGGCTTTGCCACGATTGGTTTCAAGAGAATTGAAGCTATGGTGGATGTAGATAATGTTGCCTCTACCAAGTTGCTTACCTCAGCAGGGTATGAGCGCGAGGGATTACTTAAGAAGAAGATATCGCGCGATGATGGTCGCCAGGTCGATATGTATCTCTTTGCCGCTATTGCCGAAGAGTGGGAATATCTCTCGCAGTAGCGCAGCTGAGCAATAAGGTGCATACGTACATGGTGGAGGTGCCGGGAATCGAACCCGGGTCCTTCGGAATCAAAATAGGGCTTCTACGGGCGTAGTGTGTTTAACGTTTTCTCAGTTCCGAATCTCTTACACACGAGTATCCGACAAACTCATTTGCGAAACTGTTCTCTCTACACATTCGCAACGCTATGTAGATGAAGAGCTCTCTAGCGACGCCAGATTCCAGAGCGAGAGCGCCCCTGGGCTGACGGATTTGGGACTAGCTTATGCAGCTAGTGCGAAATCACTGCGACTGTTGTCTGCAGTTATGTGTGCACGGATTTCATGGTTTACGAGATCATTCCGGCTTCCTCGGCCCGCTTCCCCTATCTCAACAGCCAAAGTCGAGACCGTTCACCCCCATGGGTGTGGAAAGCATTGTCAGGATCACTGTTGTGATCATGACTTTTATGCAATGCCACTATGTAGTTGTTATCCAAGTGTATAGAAGGTCGCTGACAACGCGAAAATTCACTTTACATCACCATCGATTGAGCGTGAAAACTTAGGAATCGCGCCCGGATTTACGGCGTGATACTTCACGTTCAATTTCGCGTGAATCTTGCCGTTCCTTGAGGGCCGCGCGCTTATCGTGTGATTTTTTACCTCGTGCGACGGCGACTTCAATCTTGGCTTTACCATCTTTAAAGTAGAGCTGCAAAGGAATAAGAGTCAGGCCCCCCTCTTTAGTGAGTGCATGAAGTTTGCGCAGCTCCTGAAGATGGACTAATAACTTTCTTTCGCGCCGAGGTGTGTGGTTATTCCATGTGCCTTCTGTGTATTCAGGGATATGTACACCACTCAACCAAAGTTCTCCATTACTCACATGTGCGTATCCATCGATGAGAGAGGCCCGACCCGCGCGCAGAGACTTTACTTCAGTTCCCGTTAAAACGATTCCACACTCGTAAACGTCTTCGATAGAATAATCATGACGCGCCTTTTTGTTCTGCGCAATAAGTTTTCGACCGACCTCTTTAACCATCGCGTTACTCGAGACCTTAAACCTTTAGCCTTAGACCTTAAGGTATCGGCGAAGTGTGATAAGTGATGCGAGGGTTGAAACCACAAGTCCTGTCAATAGCAACCATGCAGAAGATACCCAGACTTCATTCCAGCCAAAGAAGTTAGTGAAGGTGAGAAGTGGCGCGACATTGGTATCAATTACTTGCTTCAGTCCTGCGAGCAGCCCTGTTGCAAGTCCCCATCCAATAATTGCCGAGATGACACCTTCGAGAAGAAACGGCAATTGAATAGAGAATGAGGATGCGCCAACGAGCTTCATTACTCCAGTTTCGCGGCGACGATTAAAAGCTGCAATTCGCAGAGTATTTGAAATGAGTAGTGCTGCCGTCAAGACAGATGCAAGCCCCACTGCAATTGCTCCATTTCGCAGGACTTCAAGAAGTTTGAAGAATTTTTCAAGAATTGTTCGCTGATCTTGAACTACATCCACACCCGGTCGTCCCGAAAACGCTGAAACGACTACCGCAAACTGTGTGGGGTCTTCTAGCTTTACACGAAATGATTCTGGTAGTTGATCTGCTGTCACATTCTGAGCGATCGCAGAATCCTTAAATCTTTCCTGAAAACGTGAGTATGCCTCAGATTGGCTCTCGTAGTAAACGCTCTGCACAACTGGCAAGAGATCGAGATCTGACTTGATTGAGGTGCGCTGTTCATCAGTGACAATACCGCCAGAACATGATGAAGATTCAGAGAGTGGGCCACATAGAAATACGGAAACTTCGATCTTGTCATACCAGTAATCCTTCATAGCATTGACCTGAGCATTAGAGAGAAGACCGATCCCTAGTAATGAAAGTGAGATTGCAGTCGTAACGACGACAGCAAATGTCATCGTGAGGTTACGGCGAAGTCCAATTCGAACTTCACTGAGCAAAAATCCTGCGCGCATCTCTCTCCTCTTTCCTTAACCGGTATATCCATAGACGCCACGAACCTGATCACGAATCACATGTCCGCCATCAAGTTCGATGACTCGCTTACGCATTTGATCAACAATTCCAGAATCGTGTGTTGCCATTAAAACTGTAGTGCCTTCACGATTAATCCGATCGAGCAACTTCATAATTCCCACCGAGAGCGCAGGATCAAGGTTTCCGGTTGGCTCATCAGCGATAATAATCGCTGGTTTTGTCACATACGCACGCGCGATCGCTACACGCTGTTGTTCACCACCTGAGAGCTGGTTTGGAAGTCGGTCGCCCTTATCTTCAAGCCCAATAAGCTCAAGTACTTCAGGGACTTCACGGTTAATCTCTTTCTTTGAGTAGCCAAGTACATGGAGAGCAAATGCAATGTTCTCTGTGATCGTCTTGTTTGGGAGAAGTCTGAAATCTTGAAATACCGTGCCTAATTGGCGACGTAGCTCTGGGATCTTATGGTTAGAAAGTTTGCCCAGATCTTTTCCTGCAACATGGATGACACCAGCAGATGGCTTCTCTTCACGAAGAATCAACCGAAGGAATGTTGATTTACCTGAACCAGATGCACCAACAAGGAAGACGAACTCCCCTTTTACAATTTCGAGATTGACTGAATCGAGGGCAGGGCGCTCTTGACCCGGATAGGTCTTTGTTACATTCTCAAAGCGAATCATCTGCTTCTCCTCTATGCCTACAACCAGCCAGACGCTTGGTCTGAGCCTTTGGATCCAGAGCAGGTGCGCTCCGAGTTATCCGTACTGTGCCTAGTTTATGGAACAAGGGTGAAGTATGCGGGATTTGAGCGTAGGTCGACCCGACTTTAGATAGAAATTGGGTCCAGTTTTAAGCGTGCAGTAGGTGTGAGATTTATTGGGTATGAGATTTATTGCGTTGCTTGAGAACGACGCCAACGAATGCCAGCTTCAATGAAATCGTCTATCTCTCCATTGAGAACTGCAGATGTGTTGCCAGTTTCATGATTATTCCGAAGATCTTTCACCATTTGATACGGCGCAAGCACATAAGAACGCATCTGATTTCCCCATGAACCGGAGTTGTCACCTTTAAGGGCATTGATTTTCGCTTGCTCTTCTTGGCGACGGCGTTCAAGTAACTTTGATTGCAAGACAGCCATTGCTGTTGCTTTATTTTGAATCTGTGAACGTTCGTTCTGACAGGAGACAACAATCCCTGTTGGAATATGGGTGAGACGAACTGCTGAGTCTGTCGTATTCACACCCTGTCCACCTGGACCCGATGAACGGTACACATCTACACGAATCTCTTTCTCATCGATCTCAATGTGATCACTCTGTTCTACAACTGGGACGACTTCGACTCCTGCGAAAGAAGTGTGCCTACGTGATTGTGAATCAAAGGGAGAGATACGAACTAAGCGATGAGTTCCTTGCTCAACTGAAAGTGTTCCATATGCATAAGGTGAACTCACGCGGAACGTTGTTGACTTAATTCCGGCCTCTTCTGCATACGATGTTTCTAGAACATCAACTTTATGTTCGTGGCGTTCGCAGTAGCGCAAGTACATGCGCATGAGCATCTCTGCCCAGTCTGCAGCTTCCACTCCACCGGCTTCAGATCGAATAGTTATGAGCGCATCGCGATCGTCATATTCGCCATTAAGGAGGGTTGTTACTTCAAGTTCGCTAATCGCTTTAACAGTTGCATCTAATTCGATCTCAGCATCACGCAGGCCAGAACCATCTGGTTCATCGGCTGCTAGCTCAAAGAGAACGGGTAGATCTTCAACGCGGCGACGCAGAGATTTCAAGCGCGCAATTGTCGATTGCACTCTAGATA
>JBIJAL010000013.1:0-19068 GCA_044345775.1 Candidatus Planktophila sp. | reverse complement strand
CAATCACTTTTCACACTTGCTGCCAAGAAAAGTGAATCAGTGGTGGCATCAATTTTTGTTAATCCACTTCAATTTGAAAACCCTGATGATCTTGCGCGGTACCCACGTACTCCTGAGCACGATGCGAAGTTGGCAGAAGAAGCCGGCGTTACTCATTTGTGGCTTCCGCTCTATGAAGATATTTATCCCTCTGGATTCAAAAAATTGAGTGCTGGCCCACTTGGTGATATCTACGAAGGTGCATCTCGTCCCGGACACTTCGATGGTGTTGTAACGGTAGTAAGCAGACTCTTTGAACTCGTTCGTCCACAATATGCAATCTTTGGTGAGAAAGATTTTCAACAGCTTGCTCTCATAAGAAAGATAAAAAGTGATGTTGAGATTGTGAGCGCGCCAACAGTTCGTGAAAGTGACGGGCTTGCCATGTCATCGCGAAACACTCGATTAGACGCCGAATCTCGTTTACAAGCAACTGTAATATCGCGCGCACTCTACGAGGCATTAGCTGCAGATTCTCTTGCATCTGCTCGAGCAGTGATGAGAGAAGTTATTGAGAGTGAGAGTTCATTTACTCTTGATTATGCGCAAATAATTGATGAAGATGATTTCACCGAGGCCACTGAATCAACGCTGCGCCCGCGTGCGATTATTTCTGGTTGGCTAAATGGCGTACGTTTGATCGATAATATGGCTATGAGATCTCGAGTCCAGATATGAGGCTATTGGCACCGCCTCCGGGATGGAGCGCACAAGCAGATGTCATTGTTGTTGGTTCAGGAATTGCTGGACTCACGACTGCTCTTCAAGTGCGAACATTTGGTCTCTCAGTATTGCTAGTAACAAAGGCCAAGGTTGATGAAGGTTCTACTAAATGGGCACAAGGTGGAATTGCAGCAGCGTTAGGTGAAGGCGATTCACCAGAGGCGCATGAGAAAGATACGTTGATTGCCGGTGCAGGACTCTGTGATGTTGATGCTGTTCGGGTGTTAGTTACGGAAGGTCCTGCCGCGGTGCACACACTCATCGCTCGTGGTGCAACATTTGATCGCGAAGCTAGTGGCGAGATGTCACTCACGCGTGAAGGTGGCCATCTTCGTAATCGAATCATTCACGCCGGCGGAGATGCAACAGGTGCCGAGGTTGAGCGTGCCTTAATTGCTGCAGTAAATAGCGATCCAGAGATTGAATTGATAGAACACGCACTTGTTCTCGATGCCCTTAAAGATAGTAATGGCGCAGTCTGTGGCGTGACATTGCACGTGATTGGCGCAGGAAGTCGCGATGGAGTGGGACAGGTGCGTGCTCGCGCAGTAGTTCTTGCAACAGGTGGGCTGGGACAAGTATTTGCGCAGACGACTAACCCATCAGTCTCGACAGGAGATGGCGTTGCACTTGCCCTACGTGCAGGAGCCGCCGTTGCAGATGTTGAATTTATTCAATTCCATCCCACTGTTCTCTGGCTGGGAGAAAATTCAGAGGGTCAGCAACCATTAATCAGTGAAGCGGTGCGTGGTGAAGGTGCATACCTTCTAGATCATGAAGGCAATAGATTTATGAAAGATGTTCATCCACTTGGAGAACTTGCACCTCGTGATGTTGTCGCGATTGCAATCATGAACACAATGGTGAGTTCTGGAAAACCACATCTTTGGTTAGATGTTCGCCATCTTGAAGGATTTGAGCAACGATTCCCAACAATCTATGCCTCATGTATCTCACATGGCATAAACCCACTGAAGGATTTGATTCCTATCGCTCCGGCATCTCACTACGCATCCGGCGGAGTACGTGTTGATCTCAATGGAAGAACTAGCGTTCAGGGTCTCTACGCGTGCGGAGAGACAGCGTGTTCAGGGGTGCATGGTGCTAACCGCTTAGCCTCAAACTCGTTGCTTGAGGGGCTGGTATTTAGTGCACGTATTGCCAGTGATATTGCAGAAAACATCTCTGAGATTACGCAACCGATTGAAAATCATTCGCAAGAAATCCTGCTTGATCCAGCCGCACGTCACGCGCTACAGATGAGCATGAGTCAAGGTGCCGGCGTGCTCCGATCATCAGATTCACTTGTCGCTACAAACTCTGAACTGACCAGAATCGGAGATCGCACTAGCACAGTGCCTTGTGTTGAGGCGTGGGAGACGACAAACCTCTTCCAGTTGGCACAAGCAATACTTAAGGCCGCACTGATCAGACAAGAAACTCGTGGTTCACATTGGCGTGCAGATTTTCCAGATACAAGCGATGCGTGGCGAAAGAGAATTATTCAAACTTTAGATAACGATGGTCAGTGGCACACGGATTATCAGGAGGTGAAGTCATGATTGATATTGATTTGATCAGAAGGGCTCTTGCTGAGGATCTAGCGGGTGGTACAGATATCACATCGGTTGCAACTGTTTCAGGTGATGAAAAAGTTGTCGCAGATTTCACAGCTCGTAAAAGTGGCGTGCTTGCCGGTGTTGATATGGCGATTGCAACTTTGAAGGAAGTCGGTCTTAGCGATATTACTCAACTCTTAAAGGATGGGGATCACCTAGAACCAGGTTCGATTCTCTTGAGCGTCCGTGGTGATACACGTGCAATATTACTGGCAGAACGCACAGCGCTAAATTTTCTTGGCCACTTAGGTGGAATCGCAACACTGACAGCCCAATGGGTTAACGCGATTGCGGGTACTCAGACTTTGATTCGCGATACGCGAAAAACAACTCCAGGGCTACGACTTCTTGAAAAAGCCGCGGTGGTGGCGGGTGGAGGAACTAATCATCGACTTTCACTGAGCGATGCCGCACTCATTAAAGATAATCACATTGCCGCAGCAGGTGGAGTCATCGCCGCATTCTCAAAGGTGCGCAGTTCTTTTCCAGATTCGCTCATTGAGATTGAGGTTGATTCGCTTGAGCAATTGCGAGAAGTTGCTAGCCAATCACCTGATCTTGTTCTTCTCGACAATATGAGCCCAGATCAATGTCGAGAAGCAGTTGCCTTTGTTGAAGGACGATTTAAATTAGAGGCATCTGGTGGAATTACTTTAGAGAACGCAAGAGCCTATGCTGAAAGTGGCGTTGATTACTTAGCGATCGGTGCACTGACACATTCAGCACCTGTACTAGATATTGGACTCGATATGCGCCTAGAAACTCGAACGGAGAAATAATGTTACTAACAATCGATGTTGGAAACACAAATACTGTCCTAGGTCTCTTTGATGGAGAAGATCTCATTAAATCCTGGCGCGTGAAGACTGACCCTCGATCAACATCAGATGAGATGTCATTACAAATCAATGCACTTGTGAGTGGATATACGGTGTCTGGTTTATCAATCTGCTCGACTGTGCCTGCAACACTTCGCGAATTGCGAACAATGATTGCCTCTTATTTTTCAGAGATCACAACAACGATTGTCGAACCAGGTACAAAGACGGGGGTGCCACTCCTTGTTGATAATCCAAAAGAGATTGGTGCAGATCGAATTGTAAATACTCTCGCCGCACATACTCTTTATGGTGGACCGGCAATTGTTGTTGATTTTGGAACCTCAACAAATCTTGATGTCGTCTCACCAAAAGGCGAATTTCTTGGTGGCGCACTTGCCCCAGGAATCGAGATTTCAGTGGATGCCTTAGCATCACGCGCTGCTCAACTTCGAAAAGTAGAGTTGATTCGCCCAATGAATGCAATCGGTAAGAACACTGTCGAAGCCCTGCAATCGGGAACAATTTTTGGCTTTGCCGGACAGGTAGATGGGCTTGTTGAGAAAATCACTGCAGAGTTGGCCCAAAGTTATGATGAAGCACCCACTGTGATCGCGACTGGTGGTTTAGCTCCACTAGTTATTGATGTCAGCACCACAATTGATGAATATGAGCCCGATTTAACCCTTATTGGATTGCGCCTCATTCACGAGAAAAATCTCTAAAAGGTAGACTCCATCCACTATGAGCACAGAACCGCATGTACCCGCCGAGGATGATCTGCCCGAGCAGTTGCGCATCCGCCGCGAAAAGCGCGCCAACCTTATTGATCGCGGTGTAGAGCCTTACCCGGTTGCTGTCCCTCGCACACATTCACTAGCTACCATCCGTGAAAAGTATGAAAATCTAGAGACTGATACAGCCACAGGTGATCAGGCATCACTAGTTGGTCGAATTATTTTTAAACGCGATACCGGAAAACTTTGCTTTGCCACCCTTCGGGAAGGTGATGGCACCGAACTTCAGGCGATGTTATCGCTAGATAAAGTAGGAGAAGAGCAACTCGATGCGTGGAAGAGTGATGTTGATCTTGGTGACATTGTGAGCGTCACAGGAGAGATCATCACCTCAAAGCGAGGCGAGCTCTCAATCCTTGCCGCCACATGGCAGATGGCTTCGAAATCATTGCGCCCATTGCCAAATGATCACAAACCAATGTCAGAAGAGACGCGTGTTCGTATGCGTTATGTGGATCTCATCGTTCGCCCAGAAGCGCGAACAGTTGCCCGCTTACGTCCACAAGTGATGCGATCACTCCGCGAGACATTTACCAATCAAGAATTTATCGAAGTTGAGACACCGATGCTGCAGGTAATGCATGGCGGTGCTGCGGCCCGACCATTCAAGACTTTTTCAAATGCTTACGACATTGATCTCTTCCTACGAATTGCTCCCGAACTCTTCCTTAAGCGTTGCGTTGCCGGTGGCCTTGAAAGAGTGTTTGAGATTAACCGTAACTTTCGCAATGAAGGCGCTGACTCTTCACACTCACCAGAATTTGCGATGATTGAGACGTATCAGGCATTTGGAGATTGGCGCACAATTGCAGATCTCACTCGATCGCTGATTCAAAATGCTGCTATGGCGGTTTCTGGTTCACATGTTGTTACACATATGAATGGTCGCCAAGCAGATCTTGGAGGGCAATGGCGAGAAATTTCTCTCTATGACGCTATCTCTGAAGGTGTCGGAGAGACCGTTACGGCGCTTACTCCGATTGAAGAGTTGAAGAAACATGCATCAAAACTTGGAATCAAAATTGATCCAAAATGGGTGACCGGAAAACTTGCAGAAGAGATTTTTGAGCATGTGGCACAAGATAAGTTGATTGAACCAACATTTGTCATGGGTTATCCGGTGGATACATCACCGCTTGTCCGCGCTCACCGTGAGATTCCTGGTGTTGCCGAAAAATGGGATTTGTATGTTGATGGCTTTGAGTTAGCGACTGGTTATTCAGAACTTGTTGACCCAGTGATCCAACGAGAGAGATTGACTGAGCAAGCAGCACTTGGTGCAAAGGGTGATCTTGAAGCAATGCAGATTGATGAAGATTTCTTACGTGCGATGGAGTTTGGAATGCCGCCTATGGGTGGAATGGGAATGGGTGTTGATCGCCTGCTGATGGCTCTGACGGGCCTTGGAATTCGCGAAACAATTTTATTTCCATTGGTAAAGCCTGAGACAGATTAATGTCGATAGAAATTCGTGCAGCACGAACTCAAGATATTCCTGGTATTCGAGCACTTATTGATACCTATACTTTGGGTGGCCGTTTGCTTAATAAAGAAACTGTGATGCTCTACGAAGATGTTCAAGAATTTACAGTTGCGATTGAAAACGGAGCAGTTGTCGGTTGCGGCGCCCTTCACGTCCTTTGGGAAGATCTCGCTGAGGTCCGTACAGTTGCAGTTCGTGAAACGCTAAAAGGACAAGGTGTTGGTCATGAAATTCTCGAAGCAATTATTAGTCGCGCCCGATTAATCGGCGTCTCCAGAATTTTCTGTCTCACCTTTGAAACAGCGTTTTTTGGTCGACATGGTTTTGAAGAGATCCACGGCACTCCAGTAGATCCAGATGTGTACGCTGAACTCTTGCGCTCTTATGACACCGGCGTCGCTGAGTTCCTAGATTTGGAATCGGTTAAACCAAACACATTGGGCAATACCCGTATGCTCAAACTCCTCTAAAAGTCGATTTTAAGGGCTAGATATAGCCATCCCCGGGGAATAAGAGCGCCAGATGTAGGGTTCTAACCCATGCACACCTTTCGCCTCGCGCCAGCGCTAGGCGAAGTTATAGGCTAGCCAGCCAAGGCAGTCCGTCACCGAAAAGAGGTCCACCGATGTTTGAGCGCTTTACAGATCGAGCCCGACGCGTTGTTGTATTGGCTCAAGAAGAAGCACGCATGCTCAATCACAATTACATCGGTACAGAACACATCTTGCTCGGTCTCATCCACGAAGGCGAAGGCGTTGCAGCAAAGGGACTTGAAACTCTCGGAATTTCACTCGAAGCAGTCCGCGCTCAGGTCGAAGAGATCATCGGTCAAGGACAGCAGGCACCCTCAGGACATATTCCATTTACTCCGCGTGCCAAGAAAGTGTTAGAACTTTCACTTCGCGAAGCACTGCAACTTGGACATAATTACATTGGAACAGAACACATCTTGCTCGGCCTCATCCGTGAAGGTGAAGGCGTCGCCGCTCAGGTATTGGTCAAACTCGGCGCCGATCTCACCCGCGTTCGCCAGCAAGTGATTCAACTTCTTTCTGGCTATCAAGGTAAAGAGACAGTTGTTCAAGGCGGACCTGCAGAGGGAACCCCATCAACATCTCTCGTTCTTGATCAATTTGGCCGCAATCTCACCGCAGCAGCGCGTGAAGGAAAGCTTGATCCTGTTATTGGTCGCGATAATGAAATCGAACGTGTGATGCAAATTCTTTCTCGTCGCACAAAAAATAACCCGGTACTTATTGGAGAGCCAGGCGTTGGAAAGACCGCCGTTGTTGAAGGTCTTGCACAAGCAATTGCAAAAAATGATGTGCCTGAAACAATTAAGGATAAGCAACTGTACTCACTTGATTTAGGCGCACTTGTCGCTGGTTCTCGCTACCGCGGAGATTTCGAAGAGCGCTTGAAGAAAGTTCTCAAAGAGATCAAAACTCGTGGCGACATCATTCTCTTTATCGATGAGATTCATACCCTTGTTGGCGCAGGCGCGGCAGAAGGTGCAATCGATGCTGCAAGTATCCTGAAGCCCATGCTTGCTCGCGGTGAGCTCCAGACAATTGGTGCAACAACTCTCGATGAGTATCGCAAGCATGTTGAAAAGGATGCAGCGCTAGAGCGTCGCTTCCAACCAATCCAGGTGAAAGAGCCATCCGTTGCTCACACCATCGAAATTCTTAAGGGTCTTCGTGATCGATACGAGACACACCACCGCGTCTCAATCACTGATGGCGCACTTGCCGCTGCTGCAAATATGGCTGATCGTTATGTTTCTGATCGCTTCTTGCCAGATAAGGCGATTGACCTCATTGATGAAGCAGGATCACGTCTTCGCATTAAGCGAATGACAGCACCTGCTGAACTTCGTGAATTCGATGAGAAGATTGCAGCAGCACGCAAAGCGAAAGAATCTGCAATTGATGGACAAGATTTTGAAGGTGCCGCATCTCTTCGCGATAAAGAGAAATCACTTATCGAAGAGCGCAGCGCTGCTGAAAAGAATTGGAAGGCAACTGATCTCGATAAGGTAACTGAGGTAGATGAAGAACTCATCGCTCAAGTTCTTTCTGCATCAACGGGTATTCCAGTATTTAAGTTAACCGAAGAAGAGACTGCTCGTCTTCTTCGCATGGAAGAAGAGCTTCATCGTCGCGTGATCGGACAAGATCAAGCGATCAAGGCTCTCTCACAGGCGATTCGTCGTACCCGCGCTGGACTTAAAGATCCAAAGCGCCCTGGCGGCTCTTTTATCTTTGCTGGCCCATCTGGAGTCGGAAAGACAGAGCTTTCTCGCACCCTTGCCTCATTCCTCTTTGGTGATGAGAGCGCACTTATTCAACTTGATATGTCTGAGTACTCAGAGCGTCACACCGCCTCACGTCTTTTCGGTGCGCCTCCAGGGTTTGTCGGATATGACGAAGGAGGACAGCTCACCGAAAAGGTACGCCGCCGTCCATTCTCTGTGGTTCTCTTTGATGAAGTCGAAAAGGCACACCCAGATATCTTTAACTCACTTCTTCAAGTATTAGAAGATGGTCGCCTTACCGATTCACAAGGACGCACAGTTGACTTCAAAAATACTGTCATCATCATGACAACAAACCTCGGAACACGGGATATCTCAAAGGGTGCAGGCCTTGGTTTTGCAAACTCCGATGACGATCTCACTAATTACGAGCGCATGAAGGCCAAGGTAAGTGATGAGTTAAAGTCACACTTCCGTCCTGAATTCCTGAACCGTATCGATGACGTGATCGTCTTCCACCAGCTTACAAAAGAGCAGATCATCTCAATCGTTGATCTCATGGTTGCAAATCTTGATGAGAGACTTAAGGTCAAAGATATGGGTATCGAACTCACACAAGGTGCCAAGGATCTCTTGGCGGCGCGTGGCTACGATCCAATGCTCGGTGCTCGTCCATTGCGACGCACCATTCAGCGTGAAATCGAAGATCCGTTATCTGAGCGCATTCTCTTTAGCGAACTCAAGGCTGGCGAGATTATTGTTGTCGATGTTGATGGAGATGGTCCGGATGCAACATTTACATTCACTGGTGCGCCTAAGGCAACCTTGCCTGACTCTCCAGAAGATCTTGCAGAAGCACCTACTGCTTAACTAGCACGACGTTTCTGCGCACTTTGAGTCACTGCTTTCTTACGTCGCGCCTTGGCGGAGGCGATAACTTTTCTCTGATTCTTCTGCGCCCGTGCACGCTCTTCGAGAATTCGTGCAGGAATAGGAACTTCTGGAATAACTAGCTCGCTGATGTCCATGGGCCTACCTTGCACTAGGACACAGGTTTACTGGGCACCTGCTTGTCTCCTACGTGGGTGATTCTTAGGGTGAATTTCTTAGTAGCTAGGGGAGCTTCTTCCCAGGATTAAGAATTCCCTTCGGATCAAAGGCTTTCTTAATTGCCCGCTGCAGTTCGATAACGGCAGGTGAAAGCTCATTCGCTGCAAAACCTTGCTTAATTGAGCCGATTCCGTGCTCTCCTGATGCGGTTCCACCGAGTGATTGTGCGATCTCAACAATTTCCCCAAAGGCTGCAATTGCGCGCTCTTGCGCCTTGAGATCCCCATGGTCGTGAACGATTGTGGGGTGCATATTTCCATCGCCCGCGTGGCCAAAGATTCCGATGGTGAGATCATATTTCCTAGAGAGCGCTTCTACTCGTTCAACTAATTCAGCAATCTTAGAAATTGGTACTGCAACATCATCAAGAAGTGTTGCACCAAGTCGTTCGAGAGCCGGGTATGCAAGTTTGCGGACACGAATGAATTCCACCGCGTCAGCAGCCTCAGTAGATGCTGCGCCATCGATCATCTCAAAACTTTCACAGAGTTTTAGTACCTCATCTGCACGATCTTGGTCTTCATCTAACTGCATTAAGAGAACCGATCCCGCAATTTCAAATCCAAGCGGATGCCACGACTCAACCGCCCTAAGTGTTGTCTGATCAATAATCTCCAACATTGATGGTTTGAATTTTAACAAGGCAGCAGCAGCTGCAGCAGCGCTCTTGATATGTGGGAAGGTTGCGATGATTGTTGCGGGAGTATCGGGGCGAACTGCCAACCCAACAATAAGTTCAGTGATAATTCCAAGAGTTCCTTCTGAACCGATCATGAGGCGAGTGAGATCAAGGGTGGTTACTGCTTTCTTAGTTGCACTACCAAAGGTAACGATTTGGCCATCTGCCATGACAACAGTGAGTGCGCGCACATGAGCAGATGTGACTCCGTATTTAACGCAGCACATTCCTCCTGCGTTAGTGGCAGCGTTTCCACCAATAGTTGACCAATCCCGACTTGCTGGATCTGGAAGATAGGCAAGACCTTTAAGTTCTGCCGCCTTATCTAAATCAAGATTAATCACTCCTGCCTCAACGCGAGCAATCATATTTGTCTCATCAATTTCGATAATTGAATTCATCTTCTCAAGTGAGATGACAAGTGACGTTGATGTTGCATTTGCCCCACCAGAGAGTCCACTGCCCGCACCTCGTGCGACAACAGGAATATTGTGAGCATGTGCATACGCAACTGCCTTCGAAACTTCCTCTGTCGATTTAGCAAGAAGAACGAGCGCCGCAGGCTTGTGTGGTGCAAAGGGTGCTTGATCCTTTGAGTACGACGCGGTGATTTCGGGATCTGAAATAAGAGATGCGTTCTCACCAAGAGTTGCTCTGAGTCCGCTGAGGTGATCCATTTGAGAATTTTACCCTTAAATCAACGATGTGGGAGCGAGAAGCGTTGCCCCCTCATTGATACGACAAGACCATCTTCTAGAAGGGTGAGAAGTGCCTTTTCTACCTGTGATGGAACATCCCACAAAAGCATGATTTCTTTCTTCTGTAGCACGGAGTTTTCTCGCAGAGCTTGAACAATTACACCTCTGCATTGTCGATCAGTACCATGCCAGGTTTGCCTACGCTTAGGTTGATCAGAAAGTGGATAGTCAAGACTTCGCCACGTGCATTGCTTTGCGAGTGGACATTGACCACACTGTGGTTTCTTAGCGGTGCAGATCAGTGCACCAAGTTCCATCGTTGCAGCAGCCCAGATATGTGGATCTCTCACTGGAATCAATTTCTCTCTCGCTATCCGCTCTGACTTTGTTGGCGCAGCCCTTGGAACTTCAACGCCATCGATCACTCGAGAAAAGAGACGCCTAACATTAATATCAAGAACTAGTGATCTACCGTTAAATGCAAAGGCAACTATGGCTGCACTCGTGTATTCACCTATTCCAGGAAGTTCACGTAATTCTTTCTCTGTTTTTGGTACAACACCTTGATATTGTCCAGTGATTACTTTGGCACATTCATACAGACGCAGTGCGCGTCGCGGGTACCCAAGACGTCCCCACGCTGTTATTACTTCGGCAGGGGTGGCAGTTGCAAGGGAAGCGGCGCTCGGCCAACGTTTCATCCATTGAATGTAGATCGGAAGAACACGCGCAACAGGAGTTTGTTGCAACATGATCTCACTAACGAGAACGCCCCAAGGATCGCTATGGCGCCACGGCAGATCGCGTTTACTCTCTTTATACCAAGTTAAAACTGGCTGATGAAGAGATTTCATTCCCCAGAGATCGCAACCCTTTTTAACCCTTGATCAAGTCGAGAGATTTCAATGATCTCCATTCCATCGATCTTCACATCACTACCTGCAGGAACTAACGCCTTCTTAAATCCGAGTCGATACGCTTCGGCTAATCTGCGCGAGACCCCACTGACTTTACGAATCTCACCAGCAAGACCAACTTCACCTATTGCAACAAGATCAGGGGGGAGTGCTAGACCCTTGGCAGCAGATGCAACGGCAAGAGCTAGCGCTAAATCTGCAGCAGGCTCTGACATCTTCATTCCACCGACAGTTGCAGCATAGACATCTCGACCACCAACTCGAACACCTGCCCGTAGTTCGAGAACGGCCAAAGTCATAGAGGTACGGGCAGAATCAAGGCCACTTGTAACACGGCGCGCATTTCCAAAATCACTTTCACGGCTTGCGCTGACCAACGCCTGAATTTCAGCGAGCAATGGGCGACGTCCTTCGAGTGTGACGGTGACGCATGTCCCAGGAACTGGTTCGCTATGGCGAGAAGTGAAGAGCCCTGTAGGGTCGATCACTGATTCGATTCCGGTATCACTTAAATCAAAACAACCAACTTCATCACTCGCCCCGAAGCGATTTTTGATTGCACGAATGAGTCTCAGTCGGGAATGACGTTCGCCTTCAAATTGAAGTACAACATCAACGATATGTTCTAGAAGACGTGGGCCGGCGATTGAGCCATCTTTAGTCACATGTCCAACTAACAATAAGGTGATGTCGCGATCTTTACAGATACGAATAAGTGCTCCAGCAACTTCGCGTACTTGTGTAACACCACCGGGTGCTCCATCGGCGGCAGAGCTTCCAATTGTCTGCACGCTATCAATAATGACTAGAGCTGGCTTAACTGCATCAATATGAGCGATAACAGCTCCAAGATCAGTTTCAGATGCGAGAAAAAGTTGTGGATCAACTGCATTGATACGTTCTGCGCGAAGACGAACCTGTGATGCGGATTCTTCACCGCTAATGTAGAGAGCGCTCATTCCTTTAGCAGCGGTTTGTGCAGCAACAGAGAGGAGAAGAGTGGATTTTCCAACGCCAGGTTCACCTGCTAATAAAATTGCAGCGCCAGGAACAAGACCGCCACCGAGTACGCGATCGAGTTCACTTACACCTGTTTCGCGGGCGCGCGCTGAGCTGAGATCGACATCACCGATTGGTGTTGCTGCATGTGAAACAGTTCCTGCAACGAGTGAGAGTTTCTTCGGAGCAGCGACCTCTTCAACGCATCCCCACGCCTGGCACTCACCGCAGCGGCCTACCCATTTTTGGGATGTCCAACCGCATTCACTGCAGCGGAATGGATCTTTCTCAACCTTGGCCATGGAGTGAGCCTAAGGCAAAGGTATGACTCGCGCCTTACTTGCCGGCTTGAAGTGTTGCTGGATGCTGGATAACAAAGAGAGGAAGACTTCGGGCTTGAGCATCTTTGATACCCGCCATGCGCGCATCGCAGTGGCGCGCCAAAATCTCATAGGCCGCATCGCCCATCAACGCCTTAAGTTCGGCGCGATTTGAGATGTAGACAGGTTCGCGACCGATATGGGCTTCGGTATTACTTGTGCAGTACCAATCAAAATCATCGCCACCATCGCCCCAACCAAGGCGTTCATACTCCCCAATAACAGTGACTGAATATTCGCGCTCGCCCACTTCACGTTCTTCAAAGCTACGACGGAGCGGAAGTTGCCAGCAGACATCTGGTTTAGTTTCTACAAAGTGTTTATTCTCTTTTTCAGCTAGGTGATGAAGTACGCAACCAAATGAACCCGTAAAACCCGGGGCCTCATAACCTTTGCGGTTAAGAAAAATACACGCTTCATTTACCGTTCGAGTCTTTCGCTCTCTATCTTCATCTAAATCTGTAATGCGCAGGAGGCCACCAGGCTTTTTTGGCCGCGCCTCTTCATAAAATTGCCACATCTGCGGAGTGAGGTAAGCAGCAGCTGCTTGCACGCGCTTCTCATCATCTTCATCTGAGTACATAGCACCTTCAGTGCAGCATCCATCATTTGGACGATCTTTAAATACACCCTGACAGCCATCGCCATATATGCAGGTCCAATTAGATGTGAGCCAAGTGAGGTCACATTTGAAAATTCCTAATTCGTCGTTGGGATCGGCGAATTCGACCCAGTCGCGGGCAAAACCTGGTTTAACTTCGGGCATAGGTGCAGAGCCTACGCGTACTCTTTCGCTATGGCTAATCAGCAGAAAGTCGCAGTTGTAGGTGCTGGGGTGATGGGAGAGGGTTTAATTGCCGCCCTTACCCTTGCAGGTATTGCACCGCCGCTGATTACTATCGTTGAAAAGCGTAGAGAACGAGTTGATGAGTTAATCACTAAGTACGGTGTAATCTCACAGACCCTCAATGAAGCCGTTGCAACAAATGATGTGATTCTGCTGGTCGTGAAGCCACAAGATCTTCAAGAATTACTTCTTGAAATCTCACCAGCGATCAATAAGGATGCACTAATCCTCAGCTTTGCAGCCGGTAAACGAATTGACTTTATCGCTAACCATCTAGGTACTGGAAATCCCATAGTTCGAGTCATGCCAAATACACCAACGTTGATCGGTCTTGGAGCAGCGGGATACTCGTGCGGACCGGGCGTTTCCCCAGATCAGAAGGCCTTTGTTTTATCCCTTCTGAACGCTGCGGGTAAGGCGATTGAGATTGATGAATCACTGCAGAGTGCAGTTACCGCTACCAGCGGATCTGGCCCAGCGTATTTCTTTGCATTTGTTGAAGCGATGATTGATAGTGCAGTCGAACTTGGCCTTAGTAAAGAAGATGCAACAACACTCACCATACAGACGATGACAGGTTCTGCGGCCTTATTGGAAAGCTCTGGAGATTCACCGACAACGCTGCGAGAAAAAGTTACAAGCCCAAATGGAACAACAGCTGCTGCCATCGCATCTTTTTCTGAGGATAACCTTGCAGGTATTATTCAACGTGCTATGCGAGCTGCACATAAGCGTGCGGAAGAATTGGCATAATGCGTAAACTAATTGTAATTTTCATAACCATTGCATCAATAATCTCTGCGCCATTTTCACACGCAGCCCCAAAGTCAATTGCTGCAGGTGCATTAATTCAAGTTGCAACAGTTATTGATCATGAGGGTGCTGTGATCAGTAATCAAGGAATTACCTTGTTTACAAATGCGGAAAAAAAAGTATTACTGACATCTCTTGACTTCATGGGTGTTGAGAAATGGAGCATGACAGTTGAAGATTATGCAGATCAGATTGTTATGGCTGCAACCTCAGATAAAGAGGGAAATGTATGGCTTGCTGGGCTCACCTCAACCTCATTAGAGACGGTTACTCCTACCGAGACCGGTGTGAACGTTGACAATGTAATTGTTGAACCTGTCCCGCTAGTACGTGGTGATCTCAACGCACTCACGCTCTGGAAAGTCTCCGCCGTAGGAACTCTCGTTGAAACATTTTCCGAATCAGCCACTGCGCCTCTCTTGATTACTGCGATCTCTCATTCTGCCAACGGGATTTCCATTCTGGGAGAGCGCGAAACAGGGAGCATTCTTGTGAACATGACACTTAGCGGGAAATTCTCAAAGGCCGTAACTATCGGAAGCGAAAAGAGTTCATTTACATCAATTTTTCGTAATGCAGATGGTTCAGCACAAATTTATGGATCAAGTACCGAAACCCTTGGTGGTAAAGCGCGAGTTGGTATTCGTGATGGAATCCTTGCAAAGGTAAGTAAATCTGGATCACTTACTAATGTGGTGCGCAGTTCTGCAAATCGTGCAAGTCGAAATTGGCAGAGTTCTACATCAACATACTTTCTTACCGGTGAAGTAAAAACAGGCGGTAAATCTGAAAGTGCATTTACAAAATTTAATTCAAACTTTGCTCCGGTATGGACTTTGCGACTACCTTCGCAATCAAGTATGGCTGCAGCGAGTGGTCCAAATGGAACACACTACGCACTCTTTAACTCAACCTCAGTAATTCCGCGAGTCACAAGTTGGAGACCAACGTCGCCAACTCCATTAGTACTTCGCTTTGACGCAAAAGGTGTAATTACTCAAGCCTTTAAAGCAGGGCAAGTAAAGTCTGTACGAGCTATGTCACATGTCAAGGGTGTTGGATTAGTAATAGTAAGCGCTTCTGGAATATTTAAAGGCTAAGGTCTAGCAAGGGCAAGACTGCCATTTATGTGGGCAACGACGGCGATTTTTCCACCGACAGTTATCCATCTCCCACTAATTCCATTTACGGCGCTGTTGCGTGTAATGAGCGAAGTCTTCTTAGTCGCAAAATCAATCATGCAGAGGCGATCTTCGCAGTTAAAGAGCGCTGAATTACCGTTGGTGCGCAGCCATCGATTAGGTGTTCCGAACTTAGTAGTGTCAAACGTCTGAATATTTATCGGCCCATCTAAAGTTGTGGACCTCAATTGAGTCGGTTTTGGAATCGCAGAAGTTCCAAGCCAGAGAGCAAATGCACGCTTAGGAGTAATGGAGAGAGCAACGTCATAGCCAGTCATCGCCAAAGAATCCCTGGATTCTTCAAGAGTCTGAAAAATCCATTTCGTTGGATCAATACTTGATCTCGTTGCCAATCGTATAGCGCCAGAAGTTGCTTCTTTTCTCTGGTTGAGAACTAGGACTGAGTCATAGAGCACATATGTCTTTTTACCGTCATATCCTGCAGCGAGATGAAATCCGACGTCACCAGTTGTTCGACCATCAGTTTTTCGATCACCATCTACAAGTTCGTAGACCCACTTGGTGGCACCTGTGAGTTTGTATGCTCCGAGCAAAATTCCTTGAGATTCATCACGGTAGAAAACTTGAATCCCAGTAGGTGTTGCAACACAAGCATTGGAAATGCTGACATCACTTGCAGTCCGCACTCGGTTCCTATCCTCATAGTTGTTTACTGTTGAGCCATTGCCATCCACAACTTCAACACTGACTTTTGTACCATCATAGGTAGCGTGGCGAAGATCTTTATCTTTATCATCAGCGTAGAACATATGTAATTGTTGCTTCGCGCCAGTGCCACTTATACATAGGGAGATTGGACTCGTAATTTCATGCAAGGTGCGGTTAGTTCCACCGGCACCATCAATTGTTGTTTTTCTCCAGGTTAAGCCATTCCAAATTGCCATCTTTAAAACCCCAGTGACTCCGTTGGAGTAGACAATTACTGGTTTCTTGTTAAATGTTGTTGTCGCGATCTGTGTGGGTTCAACATTCGCATCAATAACCGTAGATTTCCAAGCTGGCTGTGGTGTCACAGGCTCTGTTGTGACAATGGGTGAAGTGCCAAGTGAGTTACTCGCTGTGATGGTAAATGTATGTGAATTTCCATTTTTTAAACCACTCATGACAACTGGGCTCGTCGGGCTGCTTTTTTCCGCACCTGTTCTCACGTTTTTGACAGTGTAAGCAGTCACTTGCGCAGTGCGTAAATTCGCTGGTGGATCCCATTTCACAATTACGGCGCCATCTGCAATGACACCTTGAGCATTTCGCACAGCTGTAGGTAGTTCAACGGCTACGCCAACCGGAGGCTTGGTACGCATATCCTCCATCATCGCCAGAAGTAATGGACCTGGATCATGAAAAATCTCACCAGCATCAAGCTCTGGTGTCATGACAGCATCTAATCCACTGTTTGAAAAAGTTTTTTCATCGAGGTGACTTATCGATGAACCATCTTCATACGTCTCCGGCGAATAGAGCAGTGGCTTCACGCCCTTATTTGCAGCGATTCCCTTAGCGCCAGACCAGAGAAGTGGAGACCTCAAAGCTCTTCCGAGCTCAAGAGAAGGAGACGGTAAATCTGCGAGCCGTCTTCCATCTTCAGTCTGCGCAAAGGCATCATAAGGAGTTGGTTGTTCAATCGAACCAAAGCCGAGAATTGGGTCGTAGGTGTCATTTGATAGGAACCCAAGTCCATGAGCCATCTCATGGAGGAATACCGACTGCAGATCGTATTCACGAGTCGTGGGAGCGCCATCTCCCCGACGATTCCATGCAGCGCGGGCGTTTACATTGATAACCATCTCTGAGTTTCGGATATCGAGATCTTTACCTGCCAATGCATTTGCTAGCGCTGATGGATACCAAAGACTCGAGTCGGGGGCACCTGAAAATCCAGCAAAGTAACCACCAGGTCGAGCGCTACCTAACACTGCAACTGATTGAGAATTGCTCCATGTCGCATCAATGGTGATAGTTACCTTTGATTCAAAATTCGCAGACCAGACATTAACTGCAAGTTGAAGTTCTTTTCTTGCCCACTCAGGAAAATTTATATAATTCACTTCTATTGTTGATTTCTTTTCAAGGCTTCCGCTTTTAGCCGGACTTTGTGAAGTAACAGTGGATGCAGTTCCTGCAAATGTGTATCCCCACTGCGTGGCAGGTGCAAATTTATAGAGTGGCTGGGCTGTAGCCGCAGGAGTCAGTGTGGCGAGTAGCGCCACGATAACCAGGGCAATTCTTGTCCTGAAGGATCTGCCAGCTCGCATGGCGCCAAATCTATCAGGGTGTCAGAATAGGGAGATGGCCACAGATTCCAACTCAATAACTGGTCATGATGTCTTTGACCGCATTCACAGAGAGAGAAGCCCGCTGACTGAATTTAGCGTCTCTGGGAATAGCCGAGAAATTACTCTTGATGAGGCACGATCTGATGTAGCCAAAGCGGTCGGAGCAATTGCTCACACCCTTTTCTCAAAAAGCTATGGTCCATTTGTTGGCACTGTGACCACGACAAGCGTTGAAACTATTTTAAAAAACGCAGAGACCAACGCAGCACGCGCGAAAGGTGATGCAAAGTTAGTTGTCGAAGAGCTATCGGCACGAATTTTTAAAGAAAAGAAGCAATGACGGTCGTTACCGTTTATTCACGGCATGGCTGCCACTTATGTGAGAACGCACTTGAGACTCTAAAGCCATTAAGTAATGAGTTAGATTTTAAAATCGAGATTATCTATATTGAAGACGATCAAAAATTAATCAATCTTTATAGCGATCAGATTCCCGTAATTCATATTGATGGCAAACATCACGATTTCTTCAAAGTTGATCCAGTAAGATTTAAATCTTCCCTTGAAAAACATCGTCAGCATCAATAATTCGGTAGGAGTAACCTTGCTCCGCCAAGAAACGTTGACGATTAGCGGCAAAATCTTGATCGACTGTATCTCGAGATACAACAGAATAGAAAATTGCCCCTCGGCCATCTGATTTCGGTCTAAGAATTCGCCCCAGGCGTTGTGCCTCTTCTTGCCTGGAACCAAATGCACCAGAGACCTGAATTGCAATTGTTGCATCAGGTAGATCAATAGAGAAGTTTGCAACCTTTGAGACTACAAGGCAGGTTATCTCACCAGTTCGAAATGCGGCAAAGAGTCGCTCGCGCTCCTTTACAGGTGTATCTCCTTTAATCAATGGCACACCAAGAGTTTCAGAAAGTTCATCTAATTGGGTGATGTATTGACCAATTACTAAAATCTGTTCTTCGGCGTGATAAGAGACCAACTCTTGCACTACTTCACTTTTAGTTTTAGTGGTCGAGCAGTATCGGTATTTTTCTTCTGGTTCAGCCGTTGCATAGAGAAGTCGTTCTGCCTCAGAGAGATTTACACGGACCTCTATACATTCTGCAGGAGCGATATACCCTTGTGATTCAATTTCTTTCCAAGGTACATCAAATCGCTTAGGGCCAATGAGAGAGAAAACCTCACCTTCCATTCCATCCTCTCGAACCAACGTGGCTGTTAATCCAAGTCGTCGACGGGATTGAATATCGGCGGTAAATCTGAAGATTGGCGCAGGCAGTAGGTGCACTTCGTCATAGATGATCAAACCCCAGTCGTGGGTGTCAAAGAGATCAAGATGGGCGTATACGCCATTCTTTTTCTTTGTCATCACCTGATAGGTAGCGATCGTTACAGGGCG
>JBIJAL010000081.1:0-4510 GCA_044345775.1 Candidatus Planktophila sp. | reverse complement strand
GCCGTTGATCTTCTGGCAAAGTTGCCAGCGCTTGAGTCATCATGATTTTGGTATCACTCTGATCTGCAAAAGATCGTGATTCGACAACAGTGCTCTCATCAGATTCTGATAACTGGGGGCGAACTGATTCTTTACGTAAGAGATCGATGCAGGCATTCTGAACGATCATGTACATCCAGGTGGAGACCTTAGATTCACTGCGAAAGGTATGGGCCTTTCGGAAAACAGCGGTCATCGCCTCTTGCACGGCATCTTCTGCAATCGTGGCATCGCGCACTGTTTTACGAGCAACGCTCCACATCCAATCGCGGCGACGAGTAAGTAAAAGTGCGATCGCGTTTTTCTCACCATCAAGATATGCGCGCATCAGCTCTTCATCGCTGCGCATATCTACCGACATGAGAAAACTCCCAACACGGGCCGCGGTGGCACATGCTGGGAGTTTAATTCCTCAGGAGAGAAAGTAACTACTTTGGGTTAGAAAGTTCCTTCACCGGCGGCGAAATAGCTGACGGTAAATGAGCGAGAAGTCATGTTTTTCTGTGTTCCTGAGCGTAGAACCCGGATGCGGTAGGTGACATCGTGATCACACCAGACAGGGGCTGTTCCAAAATCTCCCATGCATAGCGGGTTGACTGGCAAGAGCGCAACGCCCGTGGCATCGGTGCGACTGGAGAATGATGGAACCCAATCTCCACTGTACTCATCGAATTCATCCAAGATGACTCGACGGCTCACCGATGGAGGAGCGACAAGGAGACGGATCATCGGCATATCAGTGATCATGTCGTAATCGTCTTCGGCGAAGTCACGGTGAACGCGGTCTGCTCCATCTTGCCAAGACCATGAAACAGCGGCCTGAGCCTTAGGTGTGCCCAGTGCAGTAGCTGGTGCGATTGATACCACCATGCCGAAAACTAATGTGAGAGCAGTTGCTGCTCGTGCGATCGATTTGTATGTAACTTTCATTGACATTCTCCTTAGTAGTTATTGAAATTCACCCTCTTGAAAAATTTCATTCTGACGTTCGTTCATAGCCTTTGACGCAACCACTGTCTCAAAGGTTCCATCCAGCTCACTTGGAGTTCAATGGAACTATTTCGAGAGGCTCTGCGTCTTAACTCATGAAAGCTTGTAATCACACGGTTTTGAAGGAGAAGAAGATGAAAAAAGCGCTCGCACTTATTGCAATGGTTTGCGGAATGGTGGTCGCAGTTCCCGGTCAGGCATCTGCAATTACCTACGGCGATCTAGTGACAGATCCGGTGTCCCAGGCACCATGGGGTGTCTCAATCGGGTCTTCTCCAACAGTTGATGGTGACAAGAAGTACATCTGTACCGGCACTCTGGTTGATCCACGAGTTGTGGTCACAGCTGCAACCTGCCTCACCGAGAAAGTCTTCTACTTTGCAAAGGTCGGAGCACAGACACTTGATGATGAGACTCCCTTTGTGGCAGCCACTAACTGGATGGCGCTTCCACGCTTTAATTCAAAATCAGCTATGGGAGATATTGCGGTAATGCACCTTGCTGGTGAGTACACAGGTTCATCAATTCCAACACTTGCTGGAGTTGATGATGCAAGCGCAATTGCACGCACCCGCCCATACATGATGTACGGCTGGGGAATGGACCAGAATCGACAGTCACCAGATTTGCTGCGTAGCGCAACCTTGTCACTCCAAGACGCTGCTGCTGCTCGTTACTACGGGAAGAATTTCAATAAGACTCTCATGATCGCTGCAGGTCGCGGAATCGCGATCGAGAAGGTCTATGCCGGTGGGTGTACTGGCGATACCGGTGCGCCACTTGTTGCGAATGTAAACGGAACTACAAAGCTGATCGGAATCACAAGCTGGTTCTCAAAGGATTGCAGGGTTGCTGCACCGACAGTATTTGCACGGGTCTCATACTTCCAAAAGGATATCGCCAAGGCCATTATTGATGTGAAGGCTGCATCTAAGTCGATCAAAATTACAAAGAGCGTCATCAAAGTAGATGCTCCCGTCCTGAGAGGACAACTTTTTATCAATGGTCTCTATCCCAATGGACGCTTCTATCAAGGACAGATGCTCTCTGTTGATGGCTGGTGGTGGGGAAATACCGTTGAGACCGAAAGCATTCGCTGGTATGTGACATCAACTCCAAATGCACCAATGTCGCGAATGGGTCGCCTTGTGGCAACCGGGGGATCGATCTATCTCACCTGGGCGTTGTTGCAACAAAGTGCCGGTTCATATCTGGTTGCAGAGGTTTCAGGATCGATGGGCAACATGGTGACAACCGATGTTGCTGCGATCTATATCAATCCATATCTCATCGGGTAAAGACTGAGGGCTTTTTAGTAGGCGATCAACGAACTGAACGCAAGACCGCGGTGACTTTACCGAGGATCTCGCAGTTATCTCCATTGATTGGTTCGAAGTCATCATTAGCTGGCAATAACCAGATGTGGCCATCTTTACGCGAGAATGTCTTTACCGTTGCCTCGCCATCGATCATTGCAGCAACGATCTCGCCCTTGTTGCAATCTTTCTGAGAGCGGATGACAACAAAGTCGCCATCACAGATTGCAGCATTGACCATTGAGTCGCCAACAACTTTAAGCATAAAGAGATCACCGGAACCAACAAGTGATTCTGGAAGTGGAACAATCTCTTCGACATCTTGTTCTGCCGTGATTGGGCCACCGGCTGCGATACGGCCCACCAGTGGGATAAAGCGAGTCTTATCGGTAGGGGCTGAGGCACCGACTATTGATTCAGAGATTGAATCTGGGAGGACAACTTCCATCGCGCGGCCACGGTTCTCATCGCGGCGGATGAAGCCCTTTTCCTCGAGGATATCGAGCTGGTATTTGACCGAGGCGGGGGAGGCTAGGCCTGCGGCATCGCCGATTTCACGCATAGAGGGGGCATAACCCTGGGATTCGGTCGAGGTTTTGATGAAGTCAAGGATTGCGACCTGGCGGGCTGAGAGCTCACCAGAGGGGGTTGTCTTTTTGCTCATGCACAGATGATTCCACAGGTTGGGGATAAATTCAAACATATGTTCGAAATTGTCTTGCAGATGTCAGTGGGTGGGGGTATTGTTTTCCTATCGAACAAGTGTTCGAAAACCTTCCCCAAGGTTGTATCGCAGGAGTAAAGATCATGAGCACAGCCACAGTCAATGTAAAGAGCGCCCACACCCTTATAAATCAAGGGTTTGCGCAGACCAATCCGTCCGGCCTTGTAATCAATCAGATTGTCCTCAATCGCCGTGGTCGTCTCGCTCGTACCCTCGTGGTCCTTTCTCTTGCGATCGTTTTGGTCTCAACCTTCGCCTTCAGCGCAGGTGCTGGCAATACCGATCAGATGAGCCCGACCTATGACTCCTTTATTACCGTCGTTGTTGGCCCCGGTGAAACTATCTGGTCGCTAGCCGGTCAGATCGCAGTCGATGGAGATAAGCGCTCGCTCGTTGATGAGATTATCTCGATCAACTCACTTGCCACCGCCGATGTTCAGGTGGGGCAAGAGCTACGCATCCCACTGCAAGGCTAAGTTTCACACTTTGAGGGTTGGTGCTAGCCTTTACCTATGGCTAATAAAGTAAAGAGTAAGAAGTCTCCCGCAACGCGTTCAGGGCGGACTTCACGTAGTCGCATTAGCTCTAAAAATCAGGTCACTATTCCTGTTGAAGTGTTAAGAGCTAAAGGAATGAGCCAAGGAGATGAAGTGGAATTTATAGTCAATGACGCTGGTTTCATAGAAGTACATCCCTTAAACGAAACAGGCCCACTCGCCTTTGCAGGAAGTTTCACCCATATCTTTGAAGGCTTTGATTTAGAGCGTGAGCGGGAGTCATGGAATCGGTAATTCTTGATTCATCTGCAGTGATTGCACTCTTTAACTCTGCCGATCACCACCATGGTGCGATCGTTACTGCGATGGCAGCTTCATCGGCCACATTCTCGATCTCAACAATGACCGTGACGGAGACGTTGGTGGCCCCGGCCCGAATTTCATCCCGTGAGCTCGAGGCATTTGGCAGCGCCTTGGCGAATAGTTTCGGAGAGTTTCACCCAGTCGATACTGAGGTAGCGATCGAGGCAGCCACCATTCGGGCAAAAACTGCAATAGCCACACCCGATGCAATCATCAGCGCCACCGCTGCTCTCTTTGGCCTGACCTTGTGGACTTGCGACAAGAAGTTGGCCAAGGTTCATAAGGGCGCTCGCTTGATTGGCTAACTGACCGTGTGAGCCAGTAGGGCCAGAAGGAGAGCGGGCTCTGGCGTGTCGCTATGGTTGAACGCGCAAACTCTCAAGAATTGCTTTATAGTTCCCACTATATGTAGGGGTAGAAACGATAAAAACTTCCATAAGTAGTGTTTTTACGGTAGTTTATCAAATTCTCCAATACATCAAATAAGGGAATTTTCTAGTATTTCGAAAGGGGACACGCCGATGATCTGCCCATTCTGCCGACATGATGATTCTCGCGTCGTTGACTCTCGCCCTGTTGAA
>JBIJAL010000067.1:0-6162 GCA_044345775.1 Candidatus Planktophila sp. | reverse complement strand
TGCCGCCCCAGATCCGCACACCCTTTGCTGTTGTGACAATTTCGCCAGGTTTTGATCCTTCAGCATTTCCGCCAGTTTCAGCGGCGAGATCAATAATGACCGTGCCTTCTTGCATCGCATCAATCATCGCTGCTGTCATCAAACGTGGTGCTGTACGACCAGGAACTGCAGCAGTTGTAATAACCACATGAGATTTTGCAATATATGGCGTTAAGAGTTCGCGCTGTTTTGCTGCACGCTCTTCTGTCATCTCGCGCGCATAACCACCGGCTCCTTCGAGTGATTCAAGTTCTAACTCAATAAAGGTCGCGCCCATTGATTTCACTTCATCAGCAGATGAAGGGCGAACATCGTAGGCACTGACCACAGCGCCAAGTCTGCGAGCGGTTGCGATTGCCTGCAATCCTGCAACGCCAGCGCCAAGTACTAAAACTTGAGCAGGTGTAACCGTTCCAGCGGCGGTCATTAACATTGGAAAAAATCGTGGTGAGAGTTCTGCGCCAACAAGGGCTGCGCGATAGCCAGCACAGAGAGCTTGTGATGTCAGGGCATCCATTGACTGAGCGCGCGAAATTCTGGGAACAAGTTCTAGTGAAAATGCAGTGACTCCTGCCTTCACAGCTGCTTCAACACTTTCACGCTGGTTAACAATAGAAAGGAATGAAATTGTTATTGCACCCTTTTTTAACGTTGCAATCTGAGTGGGGGTCAAGGCGGTGACCGAGAGAACTACATCTGCACTCTTGAGGACATCGCCAGAAACAATCTGCGCACCCGCTGCCCGATAGGCATCATCGTTTGCTTGTGCACCGAGACCGGCACCTGACTCGATCGCGACATCAAGGCCGAGTCGAGTTAACTTATTGATGATGTCGGGAACAAGGGCTACTCGTAATTCGCCATCGCGAATCTCTCTTGGGACGGCTACTAACATGGGGTAGAGAGTACCTAGTTACCCTTGAGTTCTCCACGCGAAGCGTGATAAAGAATCGACTGAATCGTTGTTCTTCGGTGAAATGCCTGGCGCCATATGACAGAACGTGGTCCATCAATCACATCTGCCTCAACTTCTTCACCCCTATGCGCAGGCAAGCAATGCATAAAGATGGAATCAGGAGCAGTCAGATCCATAAGGTGAGAATTGATTGCATACGGTGAGAGAGCCTTGATCTTTGTCGCCCGTTCTGTCTCCGGATCACCCATAGACATCCAGACATCTGTATACAACACACTTGCTCCACTGGATGCCTCTTCTGGATCATGAAGTACTTCTACTTTCGCACCAGTCTTTGCCGCAATAGATTGTGCATGGGCAATCACTGAAGAGTCAGGTGACCATGACCCTTCGGGAGTTGCAACAACAACATGTGCACCCATAATTGCACCCATAATTAACCAGGCATGAGACATATTGTTTCCATCACCTAGATAAACAAATTTTCTACCAGTGATATCACTCCCAAAATTTTCGCGAATCGTTAGCCAGTCGGCGAGCAACTGAGTCGGGTGATCATCATCAGTGAGAGCATTAATCACCGGAATTGATGCATGCGCCCCTAGCTCATTGACATCAGATTGAGCAAAGGTCCTGACAATCATCGCTGAGCAATACCCACTGATTATTCTGGCGGTATCTGCAATAGTTTCACCGCGCCCTAGTTGGAGGTCATCTCCGCGAAGGAATATAGGTGTTCCGCCTAAATGTGCCACCGCAGTTTCTGAAGCCAAGCGAGTACGAGTTGAGGGCTTAGTCATGTAGATCGCTACGCTTTTATTTGCCAGGGCATCGCGAGATCTCAGGGGATTAGAAGCAAATTCTGCTGCTGTCGCAAGAAGTATCTCAATATCATCGCGAGATAAATCTTGCGTGCGTAGTAAGTCCTTCATCAAGAAATTGTATCGGCAACCAGTATCCTTGGGTACATGGGTTTATTTTCACGCGGTAATCGAGGATTATCCCTTGAAGGCGATACCGACCTCCTGACGCGTCCAGAACTCGATGATAACGACGAGGGTAGTCACGATCGATATGCCCACTACATCAAGAAAGAAAAGGTTGTTGAATCTGCAGTTACAGGTAAGGCTGTGCGAGCTCTCTGTGGAAAGAAGTGGGTTCCCACGCGGGATCCAGAGAAATATCCCATCTGCCCCACCTGTAAAGAAATTTACGATTCCCTTCCTCGTAAAAAAGAATCGGAATGAAACGCAGATACTCGCTGAGAATATTCCTAGCGATACTACTAATTGCTACCCCACTAGCTAATGTGGAGGCTGCACGAGCTGATAATCCACCAAGAAAAATTCTCACCGGATGGCTCCCTTACTATTCTATGAAAACATATCTACCGGCAGTCCTCGCGAATGCTGATTTAATTAAAGAGATTATGCCTTTCTGGTACACCCTGAGATATGACAGCAAAACAAAGAAACCTGTTGTAGTAGATGTGTATAAAACTGCAAATCCAAGTGTTCCAATTGCTACACCACTGGCGGCGCTGCGAAATGCTGGTATGACAATTATTCCAACGGTAACTGATGGAACTTCAGAGATGATGTTGGCAAATTTGATTTCCAAACCTGTATCAAGAAAACAAGTTGTTGACGCAATTATGGCAACGGTTGCATCACAAAATTATGACGGAATCGATCTCGATTTTGAAGGATTTGCATTTATAGACTCCCCATCGACCTGGAAGGCCACGGCACCAAACTGGGTTCTCTTTATCAAGGAACTTAGCGCCGCGCTTCGTGCGCAGAATAAACTCTTATCTGTCACTACACCTTACGTATTTAACCCTGCGGAGAAGCAGAAGGGTTATTTTGTTTACGCATGGGCAGATATAGCGCCATTTATTGACCGACTACGAATTATGACCTATGACTACTCAACATCACGTCCAGGTCCGATTGGTCCACTTGAATGGACAGAGAAAACAGTGAAGTATGCGATTTCTATAATGCCAGCATCTAAAGTTTATTTAGGGCTTCCTGGATATGGAAAAGATTGGGTGACAAAGGTCGAGGGTATCTGTCCCGCTAGCGTTGCCAAAGTAATCACACCAAAAGCAAGGGCAGGAACTTTTCTCATGCGCGATGCGGCAAATATTGCCGCAACTTATGGTGCTGTTCCAATTTATGATCAGAAATTTGGGGAAGTCACTTTTTCGTATAAGCGGGAATACACAGGTCAGACAAGCAGTGGACTTTCAACGACGTGTACTGCCAGCAGAACTGCATGGCACCAAAATGCTCAAAGCTTTTCAGAACGTGCGAAATTGGTCGCCAAACATCAACTGGGTGGCGCTGCCCAATGGGTGATTGGTCAAGAAGAACCATTAGCGATGGTTGCCATTAGAGAGGTTGCAACATCGATTGCTCCGACACAACTTGCATCAACTCTCTCAGTCTCAAAAACAGAAGTTGCATATGGCAATCCCATAACTCTTTCAGGCCAAATCACACTGAAAGATAAATCTCCCGTACCCGCTTTACCATTTTCTGTTGAAGGAACCTATCCTGATGGAACCGTTCGAACCTTAACTACAGGTGTGACGGGATCTGATGGTACGTATGTTCTACCAATCTTGATCGGTAAATCTGTCACTGTTCGGGTCAAAACTGATGCTTCATGGGAACGTGCCGCGTCTGTAACACAACCTATATCAATTATGATCTCGAGAAACCTCATCATTGACCCTCCTACCTCTGTCAAGGCGGGAACACCATTTACTATCTCTGGAGTAGTCCTTCCACGTACGGCCGGTGCAAGCCTTACTCTCAACACTGCGTCAGGGAAAGTAATTACTGCTGCAGTTCTAACAGATGCACAGGGCGCTTTTACGTTCACAATTCCACCCCAAGCCCGTGGCATAAATACTTATCAGGTTGCAATTGCTGCGGACGCAGAGTGGCCTTCACTCAAGAGCGCCACATTCTCTATCATTATCAGGTGATGGTTAAGACCGCGACAAACATTGAAGAAGAGATTACGGCAATCTTTTCTGGCAATACTCCGTGGGTGACAATCGTCTGGGATGATCCTGTAAATCTGATGACCTACGTGACTTATGTCCTGATGGAGTTATTCGGTTATTCGCGCGAAAAAGCGCATGAGTTAATGATGAAAGTTCACACTGAAGGTAAAGCGGTAGTTTCAACTGGGGCAAGAGAAGAGATGGAGCATGACGTAGCTAGGCTCCACGAATACGGGCTGTGGGCAACCCTACAACGGGGTGATGAAGGGCTATGAGTATTGAAAAAGGCTTTAAGCGCCATGGTTCACATTCTTATGTGGCACATTTTGATGACAGCGAGAAAGAGGTTTTACTTAATCTGATCGAACAATTAATTGAGTTGCTCGCAGAGCGCGTCGATCATGGTCACGAAGATCCACTTGCTGCAATGGTAGGTATCACATCGCACGATTCACTTCCAGATGATGAAGTTCTACGTCGACTACTTCCGAATGCTTACGCCGACGAAGTTCAATCGAGTGAGTTCAGGCGTTACACCGAATCAACTCTTCGCGGCAAGAAACAAGCACATGCAATGTCCATGCGAATGCATTTAAAAAGTAGTGATGATGGAATCGTCGATCTAGATCATGACAATGCAAATGCATGGTTAGGTGCTCTCAATGATATTCGGCTTGCACTCGGTGTGAGATTAAAAGTGGATCAGAATTCATCCGAGCAATTAGAGTTGCTACCACCTGATGATCCAATGCGCGGGGTATATGCCGTCTACACATGGCTAGGATGGATGCAAGAGTCCTTACTAGAAGCGCTCATGGATGAGTAAGGCGGTACTATTCAACCGTGCTTGAAATTTCACGCGAGTTTGTTGACGCAATTCTTGCTCAGTCGCGATCAGAGTATCCCGACGAGTGCTGCGGCGTCATCCTTGGCCCAGCAGGTTCGGGCAAGGCAACGCGACTGAAGCCGATGATCAATGCTGCGCACAGTCCCACTTTTTATGAATTCGACTCAAAAGATTTACTGGCCTTGTATCGTGAGATTGATGACAACGATGAAGAAATTATCGTGATCTACCATTCACATACAGAGACTGAAGCCCGCCCTTCTCGGACCGACATCGCCTACGCCTCAGAACCCCTTGCGCATTACGTTCTAGTTTCTACACGCGAAGAGATTGCACCTGCAATAGAATTTCGTTCTTTCCGCATCATCGATGGCGTTGTGACCGAGGAAGAAGTTTCGATTACCGTATAGAGGATTTCTTCGTCATAATTACCCCATGACAATTGATGTTCGAATCCCAACAATTCTCCGCCCCTACACCAAGGACCAGAAGAGCGTCCAAGCTTCTGGTTCTAGTTTGGGCGCACTCATTGCAGATCTCGATCTCAACTATGCAGGTCTCGGTGAAAGACTTCTCGAAGATGGCGCGCTTCGCCGTTTTATCAATATCTATATCAACGACGAAGACGTTCGTTTCCTCGGTGGTCTTGACTCTCCAGTAAAAGATGGTGATTCGGTAACAATTCTGCCTGCAGTTGCTGGCGGTTAAATAGGTGGCTCGCTTTGATTCACTTGCAGACTCTGTAGGGCATACGCCCTTAATTGGTCTGCCACGTTTATCTCCATCACCACACGTTCGACTCTGGGCGAAGATGGAAGATCGCAATCCCACCGGATCGATTAAAGATCGCGCCGCACTTTCAATGCTGGATGCAGCAGAAGCTAGTGGTCAACTCAAGCCAGGGTCAACAATTTTAGAACCGACAAGTGGCAATACAGGAATTTCTCTTGCGATGGCGGCAAAGGTTCGTGGATACCACCTGATTTGTGTGATGCCAGAGAACACAAGCCCAGAACGCAGACAGTTATTGGAGATGTGGGGAGCAAAGATAATTTCTTCTCCAGCAGCTGGTGGGTCTAATGAGGCTGTCCGAGTGGCAAAAGAATTATCACTAGCAAATCCAGATTGGGTTTTTCTATACCAATATGGAAATCCAGCAAATACTGCTGCTCATTACAATTCAACTGGTCCTGAAATCTTTGCAGACCTTCCAACAATTACCCACTTTGTTGCAGGGCTTGGAACTACAGGAACGTTGATGGGTGCGGGACGATATCTACGCGAGCAGAACCCTGACATTCAAATCATTGCAGCTGAACCACGTTATGGTGAATTGGTATA
>JBIJAL010000066.1:0-6190 GCA_044345775.1 Candidatus Planktophila sp. | reverse complement strand
CACCATGAGTTGAGATGACGGTACGCGTGTCATTGCCTAGATGAAGATCGTGTGGCGAGGTTGGAATTTGCGCCACAATATCGAGCATAAGGTCACCTATACACAAGACCTTGGCGCTCATTGCTGTACTACTTATTTAACGCCACTGCAATATCTGCAGCCAACGCGCTATTTGATTTAATGATTTCAATATTGACTTTCAGCGATTCACCTTTGCTGGCAGTGTGGAAATGTTCGAGCAAGAACGGTGTCACATCTTTTCCTGTGATTCCCTGCGTACTAGCACTTGCTAATCCGCTAGCCAAGATCGCATCATGGCGACCTCGATCCATCTCTTCTTTGACAGGATTTGCAATGATTAATGAAGTTGAATCTGTCTTCAACTCTCGACGAGCCTTGATGACGGCTGCAATCTGCTCAGCGCTATCGACTCGATGCTCGAGGGTAAATCCAGAATCAGTGAGATAGAAGCCAGGGAAAGCATTGGTCTGATACCCAACTAATCCAATGGAAAGTGATTCCAGGCGCTCTAGAGTCGCCCCAACATCAAGAATTGATTTCACTCCCGCGCAGACAATGGCGATATCAAGCTTTCCCAGTGCGCCAAGGTCAGCGGACTCATCAAATGTTTCATTGGCACCGCGATGAACTCCACCAAGACCACCCGTTGCAAAGACTGAAATACCAGCAAGGCGAGCTATATGTGAAGTTGCTGCAACAGTTGTAGCAGCACTTAATCCGCCCGCACTAATAATTGCAAGGTCGCGGATTGAAGCTTTTGAAATATCGTCGCGATTGGCAATCTCATGTAATTGATCTGGCTCAAGACCAATATGAACCACGCCATTGAGAATTGCGATAGTGGCAGGTGTTGCACCATGTGCGCGGACGATCTCTTCTACTTCTTGCGCCACAGCAAGGTTTGAGGGGCGGGGCAATCCATGGCTAATAATCGTTGATTCAAGTGCGACGATTGGTGCGCCAGATTTAAGCGACGCTGCTACTTCTTTCGAATATTGGATACTCACGGCGGTAACAATACCCGTGAGAACATATACCCGTGCATCTAGCCGATATTACGCCCTCAATTTTTGCCTCCCTTGGGCTCACCGATGCAGATGATCGACTTGGTATTGGGCAGAGTCCTGCAGGTCGCGAATTACTCTTCCTCGTTGATGGATTAGGTGCTGATGTCATCGAGAAATATCGAGAACTCATTCCGACAATCTCTTCTTTGACTGCGTTTGGAACTGTGCAGACATCCTTTCCTTCAACAACGGCAACGAGTCTTGCAACGCTGATGACGGGATCTTTGCCCGGTGTTCATGGAATGCTTGGCTATACGGTGCGCGTTCCCAGAAGTGGTGGACGTATTCTCAACGCTCTTAAGTGGGATGAACGAGTCGATCCGATGACGTGGCAGCCGCTTCCGACTTTCTTTGAACGGGCAGTGCGAGAAAACATCAGCGTCACACACGTTGCCGCCAAACGTTATGAAGTTACTGGATTTACTCAAGCCGTCTTTCGCGGTGCGACATACAGTGGTGCCAATATTGCGCCAGATCTCATTGAGAGAACTGTTGCTGGCCTTAGGGAAACTCCATCTTTTCTCTATCTCTATCTCAATGACCTTGATTCAGCCGGTCATAGTGATGGTGTGGGTTCAGATAAATGGCTCGCTGCACTTATCGGAATCGATAAGTTTCTATCTGATCTCATACCCGTCTTACCACGGGGAACAAGGTTCTGGCTGACTGCAGATCACGGAATGATTAATGTGCAAGAGAAGATCATCATTGGAGTGGAGAACAATCTGCTTGACGGCGTTCAAACAATTGCGGGTGAGCCTAGAGCCCGCCATATTTACTTAGATGAATCGCTCGATTCTTTTGCGGCTAGAGAAGATTATGCCGGTCGCTGGCGTGAATTCTTTGGTGATCGAACAGCCATTCATACACGTGAAGGTGCAATCACAGATGGATTGTTTGGGGGCGTCGTGAGCGCTGATGCAGCTGATCGCATGGGCGACATCATTGCTATTCCTTCTGGGGGACTTGTACTGCTTGAGAAAGAACGCGCAGATAAAGAAGGTTCGATGGTTGGCCACCATGGTGGGTTGAGTGAAATCGAGTTAACGGTCCCGCTCTTAACTTGCACCCGTTAAATAAACTACTTAAAGAGATCATCCTCTGGATCGTTATCACGATCTAAATCCTCAGACGCAGATGTTGCAGCTCGTCCAAACATAATTTCATCCCAAGATGGAACCTTGGCGCGTCCTGTAATTCCTTCAGCCTGATCTTCTTCGCGCGGTGTGTCACGGATGGCAACAAGGCGCGGAGTTTCGCGTGGCTGATCAGGTTCTGGAATTGAATCAACGATACGCGATGGGTGAGTAGGTTCTGAGTGAACAAGTCCTGTAGTACTTGGTCGCGCTGCTGGCTCTTGGCCTAGCATCCAGCGACCGTTTTCATTTGTTGGATTGATTAACCTGCGATTGAGATCGAAATTCCATGTTGCATTTCCTTGACCTTCACGATTTGGATATGAGAGATCAATACTCCATGTCCCATCATCGAGTCGCCATGAATTCCACGACAGTGAATCGCTATCTACTCCACGTGCAACTAGACGAGAGGTCACCACTTCGTAAAATGTCTCTTGATCACGCGTACTATCTTTGCGAAGCAGAACTAGAAAAGCTTGATCCAAGATATAGACCCGCTCTTGCAAGATTGGTCCAGCAAAGCGTTCCACTTTTTCGATACTGATTCGACCATCGCGGGCGATAGTATCCATTGTCTGGCCGGAACGAAGACGGCGTTGAATTTCTTTGACACTCATGTACTCCGCGTCATCAGAAGTATCGACGGCCATTAATCGTGGTTGATTTACTGTTGCCCGCAAAGTGTCGCTGATGCGAACTGTGTACTCCATGCCTTGCCCATCCGTGAGTGTGAGATGGGTGCCTTCAGAGTTCTTACCCGTTAACCGCAGATCACTCATGTGCGGCAGAATATCCGATAAAGTCAGGATATGACCCCAGAGACTTCTCGCCTCGCCTCAGAATTACATCTCTTAGCGGAATCTGTGGCGATTGCAGCAGGAGAGCTGCTCATGCAGCGCCCATCCCACTTCGATCTGACAGAAAAGTCTACGGCGATCGATTTTGCGACGCAGATGGATGAGAAGGCGGAGGCGCTCATTGTCGAGAGCATTCTGCGCGCACGTCCTGACGATGGAATCATCGGCGAGGAAGGCGCAGCCCGTCCCAGCAATTCTGGAATCACATGGGTTATTGACCCACTTGATGGAACCGTGAATTATTTCTATGGACTTCCTGGATGGAATGTCAGCATTGCAGCCCGCGATAGCGAAGGATCGTTAGTTGGAGTTGTTAATGCACCAACAATCAATTCTCTCTGGCATGCGGTGCGCGGGGCAGGTGCATTTCATAATGGTGAAAAGATTCGCTCAACAGCCCAGGTTTCACTTGATCGAGCGCTACTCGGTACAGGATTTGCCTATCAGGTAGCAGATCGCACCGAACAGATTGCAATGGTGGCAGCACTTCTTCCACTCACTCGCGATATTCGCAGAATGGGTTCGGCAGCCGTTGATCTCTGCCATGTAGGAATGGGGGCACTCGATGGATATTTTGAACGCGGCCTCAAAGAATGGGATTGGGCGGCTGGGGCTCTTATTGCCACTGAAGCAGGGGCTCACGTTGCTCATCTCGGTGATGGGGAGAGAAAGCTCACCGTTGCTGGCGGTCCAGGCCTTTTCCAGGTCCTGCAGAATGCACTTACAGGCGTAGATCTGTAAGTGATCTGGCCCGATTTACGCTCATAGCCCCTTTTATGGCAAGATAGGGCGTCTGCGCCGCTATGTAGCAAGCGCTTAAGTGAAGCGAAAAGAAACCTGAGGACGAAAATGAACATTCTTGATGCCGTTGATGCCAAGTCATTGCGTAAGGACATCCCACAGTTCCGCGCTGGCGATGAGCTCAAGATCCACGTTCGCGTAATCGAAGGTTCTAAGAGCCGTGTTCAGGTCTTCCAGGGAATTGTTATCCGTCGCCAAGGCGATGGTGTCCGCGAGACATTTACCATCCGCAAAGTTTCCTATGGTGTTGGTGTTGAACGTACCTTCCCAGTACACACCCCAGTTATTGAAAAGATTGAACTCGTCAAGAAGGGCGATGTTCGTCGCGCCAAGCTTTATTACCTCCGCGACCTTCGCGGTAAGGCGGCAAAGATTCGCGAAAAGCGCGATGGAATTGAAGGTTACGGCGATGGAATTCTTTCGACACCGGAACCAATCGTTGAAGCCGTTGTTGAAGCACCAGTTGTTGAAGCACCAGTTGTTGAAGCACCAGTTGTTGAAGTTCTTACCGAGTCAGTAGTTGAGGCCGTTGTAGAAACTCCAGAAGAAGTTGTCGCAGAAGTTCAAGCGCCTGCCGACGACGCTTCAGCTGAAAAAAAGCCTGAATAGTTCAAGCTGACTTTTCACTCATGATGCGTAAGGGTTCACTCCTTCGCGAACTTCCAATCTTGGTCGCGCTCGCGCTCATAGTTTCACTCTTAATTAAATCTTTCCTCGTACAATTTTTCTATATCCCATCAGGATCCATGGAGAACACGCTTCAAATCAAAGATCGAGTCGCTGTCAATCGCATCCCCTTTATCAGTAACAATATTGAGCGCGGTGATGTCATAGTTTTTCGTGATCCCGCTGGCTGGCTTCCTGATGCAAGCGAACCTTCAGGAAATCGAGTGATCAGCATAATTCGTGAAGGACTTGTCCTTGTTGGTGTTGTGCCAAACCCCGCCAAACAGTATTTGGTTAAGCGCGTCATTGGAGTTGCTGGAGACCAAGTAATCGCCAAAGATTCAGTATTAACAATCAATGGAAAAGAAACCTACGAGCCCTACATTTTTGCTGGAAATTCACCGAGTGATACAGATTTCAATGTGACCGTTCCAGAAGGAAAAGTCTGGGTGATGGGTGATCACCGTGGGGCAAGTGGAGATTCTCGTGTACATCAAGATGATATAAATAATGGAATGGTTCCAGTCGATAAGATCACAGGACAAGTTGTCGCCACAATCTGGCCTCTTAATCGCATTGGTGTGGTCTCATCTCATGATCCTCTTGCGAAAAAGTGAGTGACGACAAAGTACCTGATGTGAAGGTAATCGAAGATCAACTCCTTGCTGCCGGCATTTCACCACTAGCAGGAGTTGACGAGGCAGGTCGTGGAGCATGCGCAGGCCCCCTTGTTGTGGCTAGCGTTATTCTCAAAGATCATCGAAGTATTGAATTAAAAAAGGTGCGCGACTCAAAAGAGTTATCAGAGGCAATGCGGGAAGAGCTATTTGATGTCGTAAGAAGTGCCTGCGAAGCAATTAGTGTGATTGTTATTTCGCATGATGAGATTGATTCACGCGGTGTGCATGCTGCCAATCTTGATGGCATGAGGCGAGCGGTACAGGGTCTTGCAGTTTCCCCTGCCTACGTTCTTACCGATGGTTACCCTATTGATGGCTTGGCAATACCAAGCCTGGCAGTCTGGAAAGGTGATCAAGTTGTCACCTGCATAAGCGCTGCCTCAATTATTGCTAAAGTAACGAGAGATCGCATTATGCGAGAACTAGACGTTACTTATCCCAACTACGGCTTCAAATCTCATAAGGGATACATCACGCAAGCACATTCTGATGCGCTTGTGCACCATGGAGTTTCCCCAGTGCACCGGAGATCATTTTCAAATATTGCTGCTCTTCTGTAATTTACCCACAGCGATGGTTGTTCTGTAACTGTGCAATAGACCAGTTTGCCTACTCTGCCCTCATGACTGGTGCACAGGCAAGAAAAAGTAGGAATCGCCAGGTTGGAGCATTCGGTGAAGCAACCATCGCTACATACCTTCAATCGCGTGAGTTCGAGATCATCGAACGAAATTGGCGGATTAAAGAAGGCGAGATCGACCTTATTGCCCTTGATGCCAATGGCGTCATTCATTTTGTTGAGGTGAAAACGCGATCCTCTCTCGCCTTTGGGGACCCACTCGAAGCGATTGACCGCAGCAAGGCACGGAGATTGCAGCGACTTTCACTTGCTTGGTTGGCAACACATCACCACTTCGGAAGTGAGTACTTCATAGATGTTGCAGCAGTTCTGTTAGCAG
>JBIJAL010000065.1:0-6208 GCA_044345775.1 Candidatus Planktophila sp. | reverse complement strand
GTGCGACTCTTGCGCTCGTATTACTCACGCGAAGGTGCTTTGTTCCACTTCGCCTCGTGGCGCTCTCAGATTCTTGCTTACGCTTTAAACCAGATTCAAGAGCGATAAAAACTGTTGATGCGAGAATGAGTATGAGGGCCATAATCGCTGCCCCACTTCTGTCATATGTGGACTTGAAAAGATTTTGAATCGAGACTGTAAGAGTTGTCACATTGAGAAGTGAAACAGCACCAAAATCGCTCAACACATAGAGACCTGATAAAAGTGAGCCAGCACTGATCGCACCTCGAATTTGAGGAACAATTACTTTAAAGAGAATTGCAGGTTTAGAAAGCCCCAAAGTTCGCGCGACTTCAATGAGACCAGTATCAATACGTCTGAGGGCGATCACCACTGAGAGCATCATGTAAGGAAGAGTGGTCAGAACGAGAATGAAGATGGCAGCAAGAATTCCAGAGAGTCGTGGAACGAGGGCGAGCCAGGTGTATGTAAATACATAGGATGGGATCGCGAGCGGAAGTATCATGGGAATAATCAGTAGGTGTGCATAGGGAAGGCGAACAAAATGGATTCCTGTCGCGATTAGGGTTCCCATGAGAACGTTGATCAGAACAACAGCGATGAGAGTCACAGCTGTTGTAGCGATGATTTCAAGAGTTCTCTGACGAAAAAGTAGCTCAATTATCTGCTCACCAGGCTTTTCAGCAGCACGAACAATCAGATAAATCAGTGGAATAAAGGTAAGTATGAGCACAGTAGATGAGAGTCCGATCAAACGTCGGCTAGCGGTTTTCTCTCTCTGTAAGGTTTGTCTCATAGATTTTAAAGGAGCCCGACTTTAATCAACAGCTCTTGAGTCTTTTGAATATTTGTCAGCGAATCAAGATCAACAGTAGGGGCGCCGATTGCATTGAGGGTTGGTAGACCTTTGGGAGATTTTTCGTTTGCGATGAGAGAGTACTCAAGCGTCTTTGTTACGAATTTTGCCTGAATCTTTTGTGATGTAAGGAAGTTGATGAGGCTCTCTGATGCGGCATATTTTGAACTCGATTTAAGAATTCCAGCGCCTGAAACATTGATCATATTTCCGAGATCACCCCTTACGAAGAAACCATTCTTTGCGTTAATCGCTCTTCCCAGACCTTGGCTCACTTCCCATACGTAATAGTGATTGACCAGCCCTATAGAAATGGCTCCTGAATCAATCGCCTCAACTATGGCGCTATTTTTTGGAAAAATCTGAACATCGTTCTTAACAAGTGATTCAAGCCAGCGTTGAGTAAATGTCTCCCCTTTTGAGTTCATCATCGCCGTGACGAATGCCTGGAATGAAGCGTTGGTAGGAGCAATTCCAAGTTTTGATTTATACACTGCTTGCGACAAATCAGTGATTGATTGTGGCAAGGTTGTTAAAAGTCCAGGGTTGTAGGCAAAGACGCGAGCGCGACCGGTGACGCCGATCCAACTGCGATCTGCTGCAATATAGGTAGAGTCGACATCTCTTCCAGCGCTGCTGGGAAGCGCGATAAAGAGCCCTTCTCTAGCCACCGCGCCAAGTGATCCTGCATCCTGGGCGAGAAATATGTCAGCCGGTGAGTTAGAGCCTTCCTCTCGAATCTGTGCGGCGAGTTCTGCTGAATCCGCATAGCGGATGTTGAGCTTTACTCCGCTCTCCTGCTCCCATTGCGCGAGGAAGGGGGCGATGAATTCTTCTGAGCGACCCGAATAGATCGTTAACTCTGTTGAGCTGCTCTCTTGGCCGCTCGGAGCAGAACATCCTGCCAGCGTTAACGCTGCAGCGACTGTGAGAAAAAGGGATATTCCGACTTTTTTAGCCATGGCTTGACCTTAGGCTAGCGGGGTGAATTACGCAACATAAGTGTTGCGTAATTCCAATCACAGGCGTGGGGTGGATGCGCATTTGCCTACTGACGGGTAGCCTTGAAACCTCACCATTGAAAGAGGCTTGAAGCAATGTCTACACATTCACGCGATCTACTCACCTCAGTTGTTCTCGTCGACGCCGTCCGAACACCTTTTGGAAAGGCAGGATCTCTCTACGCCGGTACTCGCGCAGATGACCTCATGGTCCGAGCTATGCGCGGACTTCTCGAGCGCAATCCGCAGTTACCCCTTGATCAGATTGATGATGTAGCGATCGCCGCTGCAACTCAAACCGGGGATCAAGGAATGAATCTAGGACGCAGCGCATCACTTCTCGCAGGCCTCCCCAACACAGTTCCTGGTTACTCAGTGGATCGTTGGTGCGCCGGTGCGATGACATCGGTGACCACTCTTGCTGCATCAATTGCAATGGGAGCAAATGAAATTGCAATTGCAGGTGGTGTTGAACATATGGGTAACCACCCAATCGGTGATGGCCTTGATCCCAATCCTCGATTTCTAGCCGAAAGAATTGTTGAACAAGATGCGCTCGCCATGGGCGCAACGGCTGAACGCCTCCATGACAGATTCCCTCACCTCACAAAAGAGCGTGCAGATAAATTTGCTCTTGCTTCACAGATGAAGACAGCGCAGGCATATACCGATGGAAAAATTCAACGCGATTTAATTCCAACAGCTGCACGTAGCGCTGAACTTGGTTGGGGTATTGCAACAGTGGATGAACCACCACGCCCTACAACAACTCTTGAAGGGCTTGCAACGCTGAAGACACCTTTCCGCGCGGCAGGTCGCGTCACCGCTGGAAATTCATCCGGTCTTAACGATGGCGCAACCGCTGCAATTCTGGCGAGCGAAGAGAAAGCGATTGCACTCGGTCTTCCAGTCAAGGCACGTCTAGTGACATTTGCATTCGCCGGTGTCGAGCCAGAGGTGATGGGTTATGGCCCAGTGCCAGCAACAATTAAGGCGTTGGCTAAAGCAGGCCTATCGATTGAAGATATCGGCGCTTTTGAAGTCAATGAAGCCTTTGCTATTCAAGTACTTGCCTTCTTAGATCATTTCGGAATTGCAGATGATGATCCCCGCGTTAATCCATTCGGTGGAGCGATCGCAGTCGGTCATCCCCTTGCATCATCTGGAATTCGCTTGATGCTCAACCTTGCTCGCACCTTTGAAGAAAAACCTGATGTTCGCTACGGAATTACCACCATGTGTATTGGTCTTGGTATGGGCGGAACCGTTATCTGGGAGAACCCACACTTTGGAAAGAAGGCATAACTCATGACAACAATTACTCTTCCAGAAGGCGCTCCAGAGGAAGTTGTTACCAATGCTCTCGTCAGAGATGTCGATCTGGCTGCATTTGGCGCTTCCGGAGTTCTCGCTCTGATCACACTCGATAACGGACATGACCACACTCGCCCCAATACCTTTGGACCACAGTCACTCATGGCTCTCGATGCCGCAATCACAGAGGCCATCTCACGTAAGCCTGCTGCGATTGCAATCACCGGTAAGCCATTTATCTTTGCAGCTGGCGCCGACTTGTCTGCACTCTCATTTTTAAATGATCGCGCTCAGGCAGTAGCAATTGGAAAACTCGGTCACGATGTTTTCCGTCGCTTCGATGAATGTGGGATACCCACCTTTGCATTTATTAATGGCTTGGCACTCGGTGGTGGGCTAGAAGTTGGACTTCACTGCAAGTACCGCACTCTTTCAGCAACCGCCTTTACTGCATTGCCGGAAGTATTTCTAGGCCTTGTACCAGGATGGGGCGGAGCAACAATCCTTCCGCAGCTCATCGGACCCGAAAAGGCTGTTCAAGTAATTATCGCTAACGCCCTTAATAACAACACAATGATGAAGGCGAAAGATGCACTCGCACTCGGAGTTGTTGATAGCGTCTTTGAGCCAGCAGATTTCTTAGAAAAATCAATCTCATTTGCAGCCGGAGTTCTCTCGGGCAAGACAGTCATTGAAAGAAAGGATTTTTCTTCAGATCCCGCATGGGAATCGGCCCTGGCACAGGGTCGCGCCATTGCACTCAAGAAATTCGGTGGCGCAGAAATTGCCAGCCCAACCAAAGCACTTGAGCTGATGTCTGCTTCAAGAAGCTATTCTCGCGGTGCCGGATTTGATGCTGAAGATCAGACACTTGCCGATCTCACAATGTCAGATCCGCTACGCGCATCACTCTATGCATTTAATCTCATTCAAAAAAAGCGTAAAAAAGTAGAGGGTGCACCCAAGGCGGCTCTCGCTCGAAAGGTATCCAAAGTTGGCGTCGTGGGCGCTGGCTTAATGGCCTCTCAACTCGCACTCTTGCTTGTCAGAAATCTTAAGTGTCCTGTCGTCATGACAGATATTGATCAAGAGCGCGCCGATAAAGGTGTTGCTTGGGTGAAGAATGAACTGAATAAATTAGTTGAGAAGAAGCGGATGTCTGCAGAATCAGCAGGACGCCTTGCTCTCCTTATTTCAGGCTCTTCAGATCAGAATGTATTTGCAGGATGTGACTTTATTATCGAAGCAATCTTCGAAGAGTTATCTCTCAAGCAGGATCTCTTCAAAAAACTCGAGAAGATCGTCTCGCCTGAATGCATTCTTGCGACCAATACCTCCTCGCTTTCAGTTGAGAAGATGGGCGAAGGGCTCGTCAATCCAGAGCGAGTCGTTGGCTTCCACTTCTTTAATCCAGTTGCGATCATGCCCTTACTTGAGATTGCTCGCACATCAAAGACTGATGACGCGACCACTGCCACCGCGGTCAATATTGGTAAAGAGCTCAAAAAGACGATGATCATCTGTAAAGATGCACCTGGTTTTGTAGTCAATCGTCTGCTCACTCGCTTCATGGGCGAAATCACTGATGCTGTCGATGAAGGCACATCTCCTGAGGTTGCTGATAATGCAATGCGCTCGATTGGTTTTCCAATGTCACCATTTGAACTTCTTGGGCTCGTTGGCCCTGGAGTAGGTCTACACGTTGCAAAGACGCTTCATGAAAACCTTGGGCCTCGTTACCGGATCTCCCCAACTATGGAGGCGATGGTGAAAGAAGGTATTAAGACTTTCTACATTAAATCTGAAGATGGCACTGTTGCGCCTAACCCAGCAGCCTTAGCGCTGGTACATAAAGGTGACTCCCCTTCAACAGCCGAGCAAGTTCGCATCCGTGCACTTAACGCACTCGCTGAAGAGGCTCGCATGATGCTTGATGAAGGTGTCGTTGCAACTGCCGCCGAAATCGATCTCTGCATGTTGATGGGTGCAGGATGGCCGATGCACCTGGGTGGAATTTTGCCGTTCTTAGATCGCGAAGGAATTAGCGAAGCTATCTGCGGTTCACGTTTTCATCCTGCGGGAGTGGCATCTCTACCCCAACAGTAGAACTAGGGCTAGTACTAGCACTCGACCACTCAACTATCTCGCGTGCAATATTTTGCGCCGTGATTCCGAGGTCACTTAAGATCTCAGCACGTGAAGAGTGTTCAATAAAGGTAAGTGGCACACCGATCGAGTGAATCGGAATATTGAGTCCAGCAGTTCTAAACATCTCCGAAAGAGCGCTGGCAATTCCACCGTGTGCGATTCCATCTTCGACTACAACAACGCTCTTATAGCGATCGGCCATGGTGAGCAATGACGCTGGCAGAGGCTTTACCCAACGTGGATCAATCACGGTTACGCCAACACCTTCACGGTATGCCTGTGATGCAGCTTCTACAGAGATAGTTGCCATAGCGCCCACGCTAATGAGAAGAACATCCGCGCTTTCGCCACGATAAAGAACATCGATTCCATCACGTCTTTCAAATGCAGGAATATCGGCAGAGACTGCGCCTTTAGGAAAACGTATGACAGATGGAGCATCACTAATCTCGATCGCCTCACGAAGTACCTCTTTAAGGCGTGCACCGTCACGAGGTGCGGCAAGGCAGAGTGATGGAATTATTCCAGTAAGTGCCATATCCCAAATTCCGTGATGCGAAGGCCCATCATCTCCAGTGATCCCAGCGCGATCAAGGATAAAAGTCACACCCGCTTTATGGAGAGCAACATCTAAAAGTAACTGATCGAATGCGCGGTTAAGAAATGTTGAGTAGATCGCAACAACAGGATGAAGTCCGGCAAAGGCCATTCCAGCGGCGCTCGTAACGGCATGTTGTTCGGCAATTCCCACATCAATTGTGCGATCTGGATAAGCATCTGCAAATTTATCAAGACCAGTGGGCCCCAACATCGCCGCAGTGATTGCAACAATGTCCTTTCGCTCTCGACCAATCTCCACGAGCTCCTC
>JBIJAL010000127.1:0-6212 GCA_044345775.1 Candidatus Planktophila sp. | reverse complement strand
TATGAACACTAAAGTGCAAGTAGCAGTGAAGAGAATAGAAGGATCTGGCAAAGATACGGAGATAAAGTGTTACAAGAATGGGATAATAAAGATAGTGTCGGGAATCAAGCCAAAATGTCCAAAGGGGTTTACAGTACTTAAAAAATAGGGAAAGCTCGCGCTCCTCTGCCTCTGCCGTTGAACTAAAGCAGACCCCCTATTGCTAATTTTCTGACTGGCCAGATTTTAAACACCTACCTAGAACTTCTACTAAATTGCGTATGCTTCGAACCATGAAACTAAAGGCTCTATTTTTAGTCTTTGTTGTGACGTTTTCTTTTCCGTCTTCTGCGTCAGCATTAACCTACATTCAGTGGACTGCGTTTGGTCCAGTTTATCAAAGTGCATCATTTTCATACATAACTGAGCCGATTGTTGTAAGTCCTACCGATATACGAAAAATGAGTTACACCACCTTACCCATCTGCCAAACCCTAAAAGAAAACAATTTACCCGAGGTGGATTGTATAAAGTCAATCGAGGCAAAAACCAACGGCCAAAATTGGATCACTGGCACTTTGAGTTCTTATATCCAGATGCGAACACAGGTGAAGGACTCCCCTGCATCTCTAACCCCCGAATGGGCAATAACCAATGTTGATCTTTTTCCAGGGGAGTTAAAGAATAATGTTGCTGGTTCCCGAAGCGGCTTGTGGACTTTTCCAGGAATTACACATAAAAATGGGGATCAATTTCTAGTTTCTTATCAGATCGGAACACCTGTATATAACGACAAACTAAATTACGTGGAAAGTTACACGGAGATAGAAGTGCAACCTGTAGTGCCTTCAGTAGAAGGAACTACGCCTGGTCCAGACGAGAAGTTAACTTTCAGTTCTGGATGGACTGACAGCAAACAGTGTTTTTGGAGCAGCAAAGTGACTTACTGCTTAAAATTTTATCCATTTGACAATACTGATCTAAGATTTCGGTTTACAATAAATCTAACCAATACTTCTGAATCCTTGAAGTCCAACACCTGGATGTATACGCATTCTTTCTCCCCATATATACAGCAAAATCGAGTTTCTGGATCTCTCACCTCGCAAGAAATCATCTTCGAGCTATCTCCAACAGCGGTCCAGATCCCAACGATTGTTTTAGATTCAGAATCACTTGTAATGGATTATGTGGAAACCATTATGCCGCCACTCCAGAATCCACATTCGGAGGAAGTCCGTGCCTCCTACGAGGAAACTAAAAGGCAAATGTTGGAGCAATACCTAAGTGGCATCAGGCTAAATGGTGGGAATTACACTGTTGCCATTAATGAGAATTCTTTTGCTTTCGGTTCGACATACCTAATGGGTAAACAAGATAAATTCATGAGCCCGAAAAACACAAAGGAGTTCATCGGCCTTCGCGTGCAATCTTTGCCTTTGGGGGCTGCAGGAGCTTCAGGCGAACTGTATCAAACTCTTGATTCTTGTCCGCCTACATTTGGAATCGCCGGATTGATTTCAACTAATGCGACTGCGACGGAAACAACACCACCGACTCTCGACAAGGCAACACAAACTCTTAAGTACAGAATCGCTGCTCCACATCTGAAGGAGAATGGCGAACTTAATTCTGGTTTTTATCGACTTCAACTCAATCCACAAGTAGCGAAATGCATCTGGGGAGATAATCTTCTAGGTGCAAAGGCAGAAGTATCAATTTTAAATGATTCGGGAGAAGTTCAAGTCAACATCAACATTCTTATTCAATAACGACGCTGCTATTTTCGAAATATCTGGATTTCACTACAGCGCAGGCACGATAAATATCAAGTTAGTGGTGCCAAGTTCTACTAAACCTAGCAGCACGCAAGCGACAGATTCCCCTCAAAAAACACCTGCTGCTAAATCAAAGGTGACAACCATCACCTGCGTCAAGGGTAAAACAAATAAGAAAGTCACTGCCGTAAAACCAAAGTGTCCAGCGGGGTTTAAGAAAAAGTAGCCCACCTCAAGTGCTCCAAGTGTGGGTTCGACCCCTATCGAGGGCACAAAGAGCGAGTAAGGGAGAGTTGTACTACCCTTCCTCAGGTGAATGGATAGCTGAAGGAAAATAGATGAACTTGCGGAAATCAGTGATATTGATATTGATATTGCTTATGCCATTTTTTTCGATCACAGGGGCATTCGCAGGAGTGACTGCAACCACAATTTACAACTTGGGATATCCGGTGGGCTTGGCTGAGGACTCGTCTGGAAATATTTATATCGCCGACGACCATAATTCTGATGCAAGTAAAAAAGGAATCGTAGTAGTTCCCGCCACCACAGGAACTCTTTTCGGGCAGGCAGTTACTGCAGGTACACCTAAAACCATCGTTGCGGTTTCAAACCCTGCTGGTATTGCAATAAGTTCAGGGGGAGTTTTAGTTTGGTCATTAGCAAATGGTGATATTTATGGGCTTACCAGCACTAATCAAACACTGTTTGGAGTTTCCCTTACGGCTAACACCGTAACTCAGATAGCTAGCGGCACGGGACTCCGTGGTGGTTTAGATTTCGACAGTGCTGGAAACCTTTTTGGTGTCTATATAGCAACGGGTACTTTTTCGGTTTTGCCATCCGCATCAGGTACATTATTTGGGCAATCGGTGACTGCTAATACATCAAAAACCCTTTACTCAAATGGATCAAATTGGTTTTGGGACTTAGCCGTTGACAGTTCTGGAAATATTTTTCTTGCAGATGGATGGGGCTTGCAGGGTGTTTTCGTAATGCCAGTGAGTACTGGAACATTACTTGGACAATCCGTTACCGCAAATACGGTTGAAAGACTTACTGCTTTTGGTACTACTAGATATGCGGGCATCGATGCAGACGCGTCTGACGCAATTTATGCGAATGTATATGGAGGAACAACTAAGGTAATTTCTCCGACATCCAGAACTATTTTTCAAACACTGGTTTCTGCAAATACGCTGACTAATTTAAGTTCTACTTCTGGATATATTCTTCAAGGATTACTGATTGCATCAAATGGAGACATCATTTCAGGGGGGAATAGCACCTATCGTTTAGTTGCTACTCCGGATGTCACTGTACCGGGTGCACCAACGATTGGCAGTGTGACTGCACTTTCACCGACTAGTGCGTCAGTAGCTTTTACGGCACCAACTAGTAATGGTGGCGCAACAATTCAAAGCTACACTGCAACTTCCACACCGGGCTCAATTACTGGACAAGTATTTCAGCCAGGATCTGGGAGTATCACTGTTACGGGGCTGACTTCCTCTACTGCATACACATTTAGAGTTACAGCATCAAATAGCGTAGGAACATCTGCATCTTCTAGTGCGAGTATCTCCATAACAACTCCCGCCACTGATGAAGAACTTGCGGCACAAAAAGCAGCAGCAAGTCGCGCCGCCGCGGCCCAACGTGAAGCTGAGAAGAGATCTGCACGTGATGAGATAGTCGCACGTTTTAAGATTTTAGATAAAGTGACCCTTGAATTGTTCAATCGGGCAGAAGTTTTTGGGATCACATCAGCAAATATTGATGAGTTACACACTGAGATCTTTTCCCTCCCTGAGCAATCGCGAGCAGATATCACCCAAGTTCTAAAAGTCGCTCGCAAATACGAAGTCCTTGGCATCATCGCCTCAGAGCGAGTGAAAAATATCTACTCCAATAGCCTGATTGAGATTGGTTTGCTCACTAAGGAGGGTAAGAACAAGGCAACTCTTACTCAGATGGTGAAAAAGCTCTCTCACGAGGAGCGTTCTTCATATGCAGGTATCAAAGAGGCGATAGAGGCAGAGATGGCGGTAATTCAAGCGAGAAAAGATAGGTTGGCAAATATTCTCGCCCTGATCGCTTCGCGTCGCAATGGCTAATGTTTAAGCCTTAATTCTTCACCTCTGGACTCGCCCTGGCCGTGTTTCAAAATATTTTTTGAGAAAGACTATAAAGTGCGGGTATGCGAAACGTTGGAATAAAGACTCCGTTAGACACCCCTCAATCGAAGGAGAAATCAAAGTGACTCCCACTGCATCGAGAATTCTGTTTGGTGTGGCATCAGGTTTTTTTGCAGTTTCATTTTTTCAGGACACTTCATATATTTTTCGTTACGAGTACGCACTGGATTGGCTCTTCTATGGAGGAATGGTCACAACAGTTATTCAGACCGCGTTATTAGCTCTACCCGTATTCTTCGTTGGCAAGAGAGTAGTAGCTGTGATTTCGATAGTATCGGTTTACTTCGTTCAATTTCTCTTTATAGCTGTGGCCATACTTCAAGATCTGGAATATATCTTCGAAAGTGGAATAGGTGACTTTATTCGATATTGGGTTCTACCAATGTTTATGGTTCCTAGTTACGCACCATATTTTTCGTTTGACTATCTCGTTCTTGATTCATCTGCATACATTCGATTAATCGGTATCACCACTGCAATCATAGGATTAATACTCACCTTTGCGAGTGCTCGTTTAGTGAATCAAGAAACTGTCGTCTCCGAAAAGTCTTCTGAGGCTACGATATTTGTTGCTGGGCGGAATTCTGGCAAGCAGTCATCACACGTTAATGCCACAGAGGCGATGGATCAGGTGGAGCGATTGGGAGATTTCCTTAAGAGGGGCTTGATAACTCAGGAAGAGTTCGACTTTAAAAAGCGACAGATTTTAGGTCTCTGACCTCTTCACTCTGTTCGAGCTGAGAGTCAATAGTGCAACTCCAACAAGCAAAGCTCGCGCAACTCTGCCTCTGCCGTTGGGCTAAAGCAGATCCCCCATTGCTAAATTTCTGACTGGTTACCTCTTTACTGCCCCTATAGAAATATCTCCTAAAGTCCGTAGGCTTTATCTATGAGATTGATACGACCAGAAACAAACACTTTCAGGAGCAGTTTTTTCTTGGTGTCGCTCACGACTGTAATTCTTTTAGGTACGCTCCCTAGTGCGCAAGGTGAATCGTCTTTGCAACTTCAGATAGCGGCGGCTTTTAACCCAGAAGGAGAGTCCGGTGTTTATGGCGCACGAGTTGCGTCAACTTCTCGAATTTTCAACCCTGAAACCGGTATTGAGTGCCAATCTATCTTAGATGCAATTTGCGGTGAGCGAATATTTGCAACAATTGTGGCACCAGCTTGCACGAATGAAATTCAAGTGGACTGTGTTTCAAAGCTTCACATTGTTGACAAGGGTAATGAAACCGCTCTTAGCACTTATCCGATACCCGATTCAATTGTTACCGAGGGAACTAAAATTCCGTATACACCGGCGGGTGGACTTCCGGGACTTTTTCGGCTCCCTTCGAAAGAGTTTGGCAGCGATCGATTAATTGCCGCTTTAGTTACAAATGAGTTCACAACCGCCAATAAAGTTTTACGATTCCAAAGTTTTCAAGCCAATCTTTTTCCTGTCAGAATCATTGCAGGGGACTTTCTTCCATTTCGCCCTGTTTTTACACCTGGCAGTGGGAGTTTCCAAATCCTAAGTCGATCTAGTTCCGATACAAGCAAATGTTTATGGACCTTCACAGGAGGTTGTGTCGTCAGTGATGGGCAATTACCAGATGTTGAACTGGGATTTGAATATGTTAGCGGTAGACCGATGGGCGGATGGTGGTTAGGAAGAATCAATGATGCGAATTTGAAAACTATTTCCACTGGTAATGGAACTACAACATTTAAGGTGAGTGCTTTCCCGGCCGTAGTCCAACAGGTGAATAGAACAAAAGTGATGTTAAATTCCAAGGAATTCAGTGATCTCTCTTCAAATCCAGAATTTGAATCTGGCTTAGGAATTTCGCAAGGCGTGCAACTTGGGGATTTGGATATTAGCTTGAGTGGTCAAGTCAATAAAAATTCAAGCACGGGAAAGGCATTCACGCTCTCTTATTCTCTTTTAGAGGCTGTTCGTCGAGGTTTGGCGGATAAGTCTTCGTTAGAGACAAAGGTTTGGGCGATTAATTCGATGTTTGATGATGGTTTAGATGTGTGCGCAAGAGACAATGTACTTCAAGGAGTAGTGACTACAAATTCCTTACTATTCTCAGCATTTCCACCAGTCTTTCGAGAAGGAGGATTGGAGTACGAAGTTGCAGGGCTGCACTTAGATTCAAAGGGAGAGGTATTTGCTGGCAAATATACTTTAATTCTCAATAATGATTACGCACGGTGCTTGTATAGAATTAATCGACTTCCAACGACGGCTGTTGTTCAGATAACTTCT
>JBIJAL010000011.1:0-19516 GCA_044345775.1 Candidatus Planktophila sp. | reverse complement strand
TGATAATCGCCGGGTCAACCAATCCAGTTGGTCGAATTACTTGCTCGACGACGTCTCCTCCAACTTTCTCCATCTCATACTTTCCTGGTGTTGCAGAAAGGTAAAGCGTTTGCCCCACTCTTTCGAGAAACTCAGGCCACTTAAGTGGACGGTTATCGAGAGCACTTGGCAATCGGAATCCATGTTCGACCAGTGTGCGTTTTCTAGAAGCGTCACCCTCGTACATAGCACCGATTTGCGGAACGGTCACGTGGCTTTCATCAATGACAACTAGGAAATCATCTGGGAAGTAATCCAAGAGGCAATGAGGGGCAGAGCCAGGGTTACGATCATCGAGATGGCGCGAGTAGTTCTCGATACCTGAACAGAAACCTAACTGCTCCATCATTTCGATATCAAAAGTTGTGCGCATGCGAAGACGTTGCGCTTCCAAGAGTTTTCCCTGTTTTTCAAAAACATTGAGCTGAATCTGAAGCTCGTCCTGAATATCGCCAATCGCGCGCTTCATTGTCTCTGGACTAGCTGCATAGTGAGTAGCAGGAAAGATGTGCACCTGATCTTCGTCGCGAAGGATTTCACCAGTCAGCGGGTGCAGAGTCATGATTTTTTCAATCTCATCACCAAACATCTCAATACGGATTGCAAGTTCTTCATACATCGGGATAATCTCGATCGTGTCTCCTCGTACTCGGAATGTTCCACGCTCAAAAGCGATGTCATTTCGCTTGTACTGAACATCAACGAATTTGCGAAGGAGGGCGTTACGTTCGATCTCATCTCCCACCTTTATATGGATCATTCTGTCGATGTATTCCTGAGGTGTTCCAAGTCCATAAATACAGGAAACTGTTGCAACCACGATTACGTCGCGTCTTGTGAGCAGTGAATTTGTCGCAGAATGTCGAAGTCTTTCTACCTCATCGTTAACACTTGAATCCTTTTCGATGAAAGTATCGGTCTGCGGAACGTAAGCCTCTGGTTGGTAGTAGTCGTAGTAAGAGACGAAGTATTCAACTGCATTGTTTGGCAGTAGTTCACGAAATTCGTTTGCTAACTGAGCTGCCAATGTTTTATTTGGTGCCAGCACCAAAGTGGGGCGCTGTAATCGTTCAACGAGCCACGCCGTTGTTGCTGACTTTCCTGTTCCGGTGGCTCCAAGGAGTACAACATCTTTCTCTCCAGCGTTAATGCGACGAGCAATCTCTTCTATCGCTTGAGGCTGATCACCAGCAGGTACGTAGTCAGATAGCACTTGAAATGGCGAGTTGTTGCGGGTGAGATCACCAAATTCGGACACGTCGTTAGCCTACTAGCGTGATCGCTTTGATGTGAGGTCAGCAATCTGACCTTCCCAAAGATTCTCCACTTGACGCAAAAGATGGTCTTCATCTCCATCGTTGTGAATGACTACATCCGCTAGATCAATTCGGGCTTGGGATGGGGCTTGATTGGCTAGGCGCGCTTTGATATCAGAGATGAACATTCCTCTGGAGAGAAGACGACTTATTCGCAGATCTTCATCTGCTTCGACTGTGATAACAAAATCAAACTTACTTGCGGCATCTGTTTCAACTAAGAGCGGAATTTCATAGATCATTGGAACTGAAGAATCAGATTCTGCGACGGCTTGCGCGAAGAGTCTTTGTACCCGTGGGTGAATTATCGCTTCAAGATCTGCCTTGGCTTTGGGATCGTTGAAGATAATTGCCGCAAGGGCTTTTCGATCAATATCTCCGTTAGTAATGATGGTTTCCCCGAAAGTTGCAATGACTTCATCAAAGCCCTCACTACCGCGTTCTATAGCAATACGCGCAAGTTGATCTGCATCGACCACCACCGCACCAAGTTCACTGAAATACTGCGCGACGGTGGATTTCCCTGCACCAATTCCCCCGGTAAGGGCGATAACGCTCATAGAGAGAGCCTACCTCTGTGACATGGGCAATGTGGTAAGTGCAAAGAGAAAGCCCCACACGAATGAATCGCATGGGGCTCCCTTAAGAGTTACTTACTCTGCAGCAACTTCTTCTGGAGTTTCAGTTATTGCACCAGCTGCGTCGGCAGCCTTCGCCTCTGCCTTCTGCTTCTTGTGAGCGAGGAAGCGAACCTGCGCCTCTTGGTACTGGCGCTCCCACTCTTCACGTTGAGCATCAAAGCCTGGCTTCCAATCCTGAGTTTCAGGATCAAAACCTTCTGGATAGATGAAGTTTCCATCAGCATCATAACGAGCAGCCATTCCGTATTGAGTTGGATCAAATGCTTCAATCTCAACTTCAGTTCCTTCATTAGCTTGCTTCAATGAAAGGGAGATGCGACGACGTTCAAGATCAATATCAATAATCTTGACGAATAGTTCGTCATCAACTGCAACTACTTGCTCAGGAATTTCTACGTGGCGCTCTGCCAACTCAGAGATATGTACAAGACCTTCAATTCCTTCATGGACGCGTATAAACGCACCGAATGGAACGAGTTTTGTGACAACTCCTGGGACTACCTGATTAATTGTATGTGTGCGAGCAAATGCTTGCCATGGATCTTCTTGCGTAGCCTTGAGTGAGAGTGAGACACGTTCGCGCTCGAAATCTACCTCGAGAACTTCAACTGTTACTTCATCGCCAACTTCTACAACTTCGCCTGGGTGATCAATATGCTTCCAGGAAAGTTCAGAGACGTGAACAAGACCATCTACGCCACCAAGGTCAACGAATGCTCCAAAGTTAACGATTGATGAGACAACCCCTGAGCGAACCTGGCCCTTTTGAAGCTGGTTGAGAAATGTTGTGCGTGATTCTGATTGTGTCTGCTCGAGAAATGCACGACGAGAAAGAACTACGTTGTTACGGTTCTTATCAAGTTCGATAATGCGCGCTTCAACCTGCTTACCTATGTAAGGAGTAAGGTCGCGAACGCGGCGCATCTCAACCAGTGACGCTGGCAAGAAGCCACGCAATCCGATATCAACGATAAGTCCACCCTTAACAACTTCAATAACTGTACCGACGACAACTTCGTCGCGCTCTTTCTTCCCTTCAATCTCTCCCCACGCACGCTCGTACTGTGCGCGCTTCTTGGAAAGGATCAGACGTCCTTCTTTATCTTCTTTCTGAAGAACTAGGGCTTCAACCTTGTCACCAACTTTAACAATGTCATTTGGGTCTGCATCGTGGCGGATTGAGAGTTCGCGTGAAGGGATCACGCCTTCTGTCTTGTACCCGATATCCAGAAGCACTTCTTCACGATCTATTTGAACGACAGTACCTTCGACGAGATCTCCGTCATTAAAATTTCTGATTGTGCCTTCGATTGCTGCAAGAAAATCTGCTGCCGATCCGATGTCATTTATTGCAATTACTGGTGATGTAGACAAGTGAGCTCCGTAGGGATAGAAAGTAATAGGACTCAAGCGATTTGCTTGGCGAACTGGTGAAGAGTACGCCGATGGCCTCTCCCCCAGCAAATCCGCGCGTAGAATAATGAATCTATGAAGCGATATCGGGAGCTCTTTGCCTTCCCGCAAGTCATCCATCTTGGAATTGCCGCGTTCCCGGCACGTCTTGCCTACGGCATGTTAGGGCTTGGAATCTTCTTCAAGGCAGAACAGAGCACAGGTTCAGTTGCAATTGCTGGCTTTGCGATTGGCTTGAACTCTCTAGCAGGAGCAGCAACCGCTGGTATTCGGGGATCAGTTATGGATCGTTGGGGGCAGAAGTGGCCTCTCCGGATTCTTGTCCCTGCATACACCATGTTAATTATCGTTCTCAACCAAATGGATACTGCCAAATCAATATTGATTGCAGCCTTCATTCTTGGAATCACTGCTCCACCAATTAATCTATCGGTGAGACCTTTATGGAAAGATATTGTTCCACCGACATATCTGCGCACCGCATACGCCTTCGATTCGGCAATGATGAGTTCAACTTCAGTAATTGGGCCAGTTGTAGTAACAGCGCTAGCTCTTTCATCTCGACCACAATTAGCACTGAATGTTGTTGCTGGTTTAATGCTCACTGGTGGATTTGCACTCGCCATGACATCTGTTTCACGGAATTGGATACCCGAGAAGAAGGCGAAGGGACAGGGGCGCCTGCTCAAGAATGCAGCGATTCAAATGCTCATGTTTGAGGGATGCTTCATTGGATTTGGTTGGGGAGTGTTTGATGTTGCTGTCCCTGCCTTTGCTTTACAAGAGAATGTTCCACACCGAGTTGCATGGATTTTTGCCGCCTTTGGATTGGCTACCGTTGTTGGTGGATTACTCGGAGGTCTTGTCTCAAAGAAGCTCGCGCCGCTTTTAGCGCTGCGGCGTGCCTACTTTTTTTGGGTCATTGCATGTCTTCCCATTGCATTTACTTATCCAGATTGGTCGATGGCTCTGTTTGGAGCATCCATTGGTTTTCTCGGCGGAGCAGTTCAAGTTTTCTACTTCGAAGTTCTTGAGGCAGTCAGACCTAAAGGGTCACAAACATCCTCACTCGGTTGGATTTGGAGCATTGAAGGGACATTTATGGCGATCGGCGCGGCGGTGGGAGGAGTAGTTTCAGAACACTTATCGCCTCGTGTGGGACTAGCGATGTTGCCGATCATGCTTTTCATCGGCTACATCATTCTTACTGTTGGGAAAGATCGACTCTCAGCGGCGAATGACCTACCTACAGATGAAGAGGATCTTGCAGCCATTGAAGATTTAAGTAATACAAATAAATAAAGATCAAAAAGGAAATAAACTTAGTGCGCTGCTTGATTCCAACTCACTCCAACACCGACGTTAACATCTAAAGGCGCTTTAAGAGGGTAAGCACTCCCCATCTCTCGACGAAGAATCTCTGTGGCAATATCTATCTCTTCAGTAACACTCTCAAGGATTAATTCATCATGAACCTGAAGCAGTAATCGCGAACGTAAACCCTCAGCGACCAGAGCCTTGTGAACTTTGAGCATTGCCAACTTAATGATGTCGGCGGCCGATCCCTGGATAGGTGCATTCAACGCCATACGCTCTGCGATTTCTCGACGAGCTCGATTATCTTGCATGAGATCGGGTAAGTATCTGCGACGGCCTAAGATGGTTTCGGTATACCCCACCTTGCGCGCTTCCTCAACAACATTCTTTAAGTAATCTCTGATCCCTCCAAAGCGAAGGAAATAACGATCCATCAAATCTTGGGCAGCAGGTGGAGAAAGATCGAGCTGAGCTGCGAGTCCGTAAGAACTAAGGCCATAGGCAAGCCCATATGACATCGCCTTTATCTGACGACGCATCTCTGGATCAACATCAGCTGGAGCGACGTCAAATACTTCCGCAGCAACTGTTGCATGAAGATCTTCACCTGAGGAAAAGGCTTCAAGAAGATGTTGATCATCTGATAGGTGAGCCATGATGCGCATTTCAATCTGGCTGTAATCAGCGGTGATGAGTTGATCAAAACCTTTTCCTGCGATGAAGCAATCACGAATCTTGCGCCCTTCTTCAGTACGAACAGGGATATTCTGCAAATTTGGCCCCACAGAAGAGAGGCGACCTGTCGCGGTAACGGTCTGAGCAAAGTGGGTGTGAATGCGTTGATCAGTTGCGATTTCAGCGATTAAACCTTCAATTGTTGTTGCCAGCTTCTTAGTTTCGCGAATACGCAGCAGAGCCGCCAGAACCGGGTGTGCTGATTTTGCAAAGAGCCCGGTGAGGGCTTCGGCATCGGTTGTAAAACCTGTCTTAATCTTCTTTGTCTTAGGCAGACCCAATTCCTCAAAGAGGACGACCTGCAATTGTTTAGGAGAAGCCACATTAAATTCATGGCCAACAGAGTCATGGGCAATCTTTGTCTGTGCCGTGACTTCGGATTCAAAATAGTTGAGAAGGGAGATGAGTTTTTCTCGATTTACGGCTACTCCCCGCCGTTCCATCAAAGCAAGAAGATGCGCGATGGGGAGTTCGAGATCATAGAGAAGTCCTTCAACGCCACGAGATTTCAACTCCTGATCCAGCGATCTTCTTAGTGTAAAGAGTTGCGAAGCCGTGGAAGCCATCGAGCTTTCGCGGGAAGAAAGATCTAACGTTGAACCATCACCGTAGCGTTCGAGAAGATCGGCGAATTCATGTGTCCTCACACCTGGATTAAGAACATAGGCGGCAAGGCTTGTGTCGAAGATAATGCCTTCGATTTCCTGCAACCGTGAGAGTGTCTTACCATCGTGAACTATTTTAGAAATATTTGCATCCGCGCCCCATGATCCAATATCGCTGGCCTGTACCACATAGACCTCTGAAGGAGAAAGAGCTACCGCGTATCGGTGCAATGTCTCATCTGTGATCTCATAGGAAAGCGAAATCTCACCGGCATGCTTTGCAATTTTGGCGCTCATTTCAGAAGGTGTCAGAAACTTCTGATCAACCTCCCGCGAGAAGAGAGAACTAGCAACTGGTGTTTCGTTCAGTTCTCCCGCAATCGCGATGACAGAGAGGCGATCTTTGAGAGTTCTAAACTCTAGAGTTTCAAAGAGCGGCGCAAGATCTGATAGCTCTACCCCCGACCAAGTAAGAGCAGCAGGATCTGTCTCAATATCGACGGTATGAATGAGTTGGGTGAGTTCACGGTTGCATTTAATGCTCTCAATGTTTTCGCGAAGTGATGCACCAGCTTTTCCTGGAACCTGCTCTGCGTTCTCTAAGAGTTTTTCCAGTGATCCATATTCGATGATCCACTTTGCCGCAGTCTTCTCGCCTACTCCAGGAACAGAAGGCAAGTTATCGCTTGGGTCTCCGCGAAGAGCGGCAAAGTCTGGATACTGAGCCGGAGTCATCGAATACTTTTCAATCACGGCAGCCGGCGTCATCCGTGCAAGTTCGCTCACACCACGTTTCGGGTATAACACTGTGATCGACTCAGAAACAAGTTGGAAGCTATCTCTATCCCCCGTGCAGATAAGAACTTCAAAACCTTCACTTGCAGCTCTGGTTGCCAATGTTGCGATGATGTCATCGGCCTCAAACCCCTCAACCGCAAACTGCTTTATTCCGAACCCGGTTACCAAGTCATGTAGATATGACATCTGCGATCGAAATTCGTCAGGAGTTTTGGCGCGATTGGCTTTGTACTCAGGGAAGATTTCGCTCCTAAAGGTTTTTCGTGAGACATCAAAGGCGACTGCAACATGTGTTGGCTTTTCATCCTTCAAAAGTGAGATCAACATTGTTGCAAATCCGTATATTGCATTTGTGTGCTGACCTGTCGCCGTGGTGAAGTTCTCCACCGGAAGAGCAAAAAATGCGCGGTATGCCATTGAGTGGCCATCGATGAGAAGAAGTCTCTTCTGTTCCTTAGCCATAAGCCTTATCTTAGGTATAAAGTTACTCACTATGACGCAACCTAATTTCCTTGAATTGATCCGCGAACGCGGGAGCGGGGCCCTTGATAAGAAGATGGGGATAGAAATAATTGAAGCTTCGCCCGAGCGGCTCGTTGGGCGGATGCCAGTTGAAGGAAATACTCAGCCGATCGGCTTGCTCCATGGTGGGGCAAATGTTGTCCTCGCGGAATCACTCGGTTCTGTTGGGACTCAATTACACGCCGGACCAACCCGTCAAATTGTTGGTGTTGATATCAATGCTACTCATCACAAGTCCGCGACCACTGGCTTCGTAACTGGTGTTGCTACGGCGGTATCGCTTGGAAAGACTCTCTGTGTCTATGAAATTGTCATCACCAATGATCAGGGACAGCGAACATGTAGTGCACGTATTACTTGCATGATCCTTGCTGAAAGATAGCGGTTCTGGTTAAGGTTAGCCCCATGGAGGTCCGCTCACTCCCGAGAAATCAATTGGAATTGGAGAGTGCCTTGGCGAATAATCGCAACATCGTGGGCATTGGTCGATCAATAGTTCTTTTTATTATTGCACTGACATTCTCGCTCTTTCTAGCATCTCCAGCGCATGCTGAAACTCCAACAAAACTTTATGGCGTCATCACCGATTCTGATGGCAATGCTCTATCTGGCATTGGAATATCCGTTCTTGGACCTGATGGGTTTTCGGCAGAGATCTCTACCGATGACCAAGGCGCATGGGAAGTTCCTATTCTCTCCAAAGGTAGTTTTAGCGCGACGATAAATGTTAATGATTTACCTGAAGGCCAAGCTTTGACCGATCCCGAGAAAAGTACTGTAAAGGCCAATGTCTTTATGCTCGGCGTTGATCTTCGACTCCTCTTTCCTATAGGGCCAGGAGTAGCGCAAACTTCTCTACTCGAACGCTCTGCGCAACTAACTCTCGATGGAATTCTTTTGGGATTGGTTATTGGGTTAGCTGCTCTTGGCCTGAGCCTAATCTTCGGAACAACAGGGTTAACTAATTTCGCACATGGTGAAATTCTTACCCTGGCAGGGCTTTTGACCTATTACTTAAGTGCCATAGTCGGCCTACCTGTCTTAGCCGCCGCTCCTCTGGCTGTTCTCCTTGGTGCCGGAATTTCAGGATTCTTGCAAGATAAATATCTGTGGAAGCCTCTTCGTAAGCGTGGTACTGGCCTCATTGCGATGCTCGTCATCTCAATTGGTTTTGCCATCTTTCTTCGATATTTCTTCCTCTTCTTATTCGGTGGCGATACTCGTCAACTTCCTCAATATGCAGGACAAGCAGGACTTGAATTGGGAGTGGTTAATATCACCCCTAAATCAATCCTTACCACCGTGATTGGAATTCTCTTCATCATTGGTGCAACTCTCTGGTTACTGCGCACCCGGATGGGTAAGGCTAGTCGCGCCGTTGCTGATAATCCCGCGCTTGCTTCAGCCTCTGGAATTGATGTCCAGAAAGTGATTCGAGCGGTCTGGATTCTAGGCGCAGCCCTTGCTAGCTATGCAGGCGTTATTGTCACAGTAAATCAAGGCGTGAGTTTCTTGATGGGGCAAGATATGCTCCTTCTCATCTTTGCTGCAGTGACATTGGGTGGTTTAGGCACTGCCAATGGCGCACTTGTTGGTTCGCTCATCATCGGCCTCTTTGTTCAACTCTCAACACTGTTTATACCTACCGAACTCAAGTACGTTGGCGCACTTATCGTTCTCATTCTCATTCTGGTCATCCGACCACAGGGAATTCTTGGCAAGCAGGAGAGGGTCGGATAAATGGACTTTCTCTTTATTATTCAGCAAACCTTGAGCGCTACCATCGGCGTGAATACCATCATCTTTGCCCTTGCCGCCATCGGTTTGAACATGCATTTTGGCTACACCGGTTTGCTCAATTTTGGCCAAGCAGGATTCCTAGCAATTGGGGCCTATAGCGTTGCAGTACCAGTCATCTCATTTGGATTACCACTCTGGGTTGCATTCCTCATTGGAATATTCAATTCGATAATTTTCGCTCTCATACTTGGTATACCTACGCTTCGTCTTCGCGCTGACTATCTTGCCATCGTGACAATCGCCGCCGCGGAGATTGTTCGTCAGGTTGCGCGTTCTGCAACCTTTAACTCGACGTTGGGTGGTTCCGATGGAATCACAGGAAAATTTGGAGCAGAGTTCTTCGCACTCAATCCATTTACAACTGGGCTAAATACTCCGATATTGCGTTTCAATGCAAATGACCTCTGGGTCGTCATCACCGGCTGGTTACTTGTTGCCTTTATCGTATTTGTTATGTGGGTTATGGTGAATTCCCCTTGGGGTCGTCTCATGCGAGCAATCCGTGAAGATGAAGATGCGGTCCGATCCCTTGGCAAGAATGTTTATCTCTACAAAATGCAATCACTGATTATCGGCGGTGTGATCGGTGCCTGCGGTGGCTTTGTCTATGCCCTCTCGCGACAGTCGGTCCAGCCAGATAATTACGGAACGGCGCTTACCTTTTTTGCATACACGGTGCTCATTCTGGGAGGCGCGGCACGCGTCTTCTCTCCAGTAGTTGGTGCCATGATCTTCTGGTTTCTTATCGTCTTCATCGAGCAGGTACTCCGCCAAGGTGTTTCAAATGACCTCATCCCTGATTGGCTCATTGGTGCTAACCAAGTAAGTCAGATTCGCTTCATGCTGATGGGAATTGGTTTGATGCTCTTGATGATCTATCGGCCGCAAGGAATTTTTGGTGACAAGAAGGAGTTGGCCCTCGATGCAAAGGCATAGCGGTAATAGCGGAAGTGATTTTGTGGCAGTCACTGCCGAAACTCCTGGTTCAGCCAAACCGGATCCCATTTTGATTGCAGACCAGATCACTCGTACCTTCGGGGGGCTCACCGCTGTCAATGTCTCCCACCTAGAGATTCAGCGGGGATCGATCACTGCGCTGATCGGACCTAATGGCGCTGGAAAAACAACGTTCTTTAATCTACTCACCGGATATGACTCACCTAACTCGGGTAGCTGGAGTTTCAATGGCAAAGAGCTGAATGGAATCCCTTCGCACAAAGTTGCTCGACTGGGTATGGTCCGCACTTTCCAATTAACCAAAGCGCTCTACCGCTTAACTGTTCTTGAAAACATGGCGCTCGGGGCGCGTGGGCAAAAGGGTGAATCAGTGATCAACTCGCTCTTCCCATGGATATGGAGAGCTCAAGAGAGAGATATCCAGGAGAAGGCGCTTTCGATTCTCTCTAACTTCAAACTCATCGATAAGAAGGATGACTTTGCAGCAGCCCTTTCCGGCGGGCAGAGAAAGCTTCTTGAGATGGCTCGTGCTCTTATGGTCGAACCTGAGATGGTGATGCTCGATGAACCTATGGCAGGGGTAAATCCTGCATTAAAACAATCACTCTTAGAACATATCAAAGAGCTGCGCACTGAAGGAAAAACTGTTCTCTTTGTCGAGCATGATATGGATATGGTTCATGAAATCAGCGATTGGGTTGTTGTCATGTCGCAAGGAGAAGTTATTGCTGAAGGAAGACCCTCTTCTGTAATGAAAAATGAGCACGTTATCGAAGCCTACTTAGGCGCTCACCACAATGTAAATCTCTCAGCAGAGGGTAATGAGTAATGACCAATTTACCGATTTCTTCAGCAGATAAGAGTCAAAAATTAGTTGAGGCAGAGAACCTTGTTGCTGGCTACCTTCCTGGAATTAATATCCTCAACGGCTGCAATCTTTATGCGACTCAAGGTGAGCTAGTGGGAATTATTGGACCAAATGGCGCAGGAAAATCAACTCTCCTTAAGGCGCTCTTTGGCTTGGTAAAGATTCGTGAAGGTGTTGTGACTCTTCGGGGTGAAAGCATTACAAATATGCGCGCAGATCAATTGGTTGCCCGCGGTATAGGTTTTGTTCCACAAAGTAATAACGTATTTCCCTCATTGACTATCGAAGAGAACCTTCAAATGGGTGCCTTCCAGTCCCCTTCATCCTTTGTAGAGCGTTTTGATTTTGTCACCGAACTCTTTCCCACGTTGGGAACTAGGCGGAAGCAACGAGCTGGTTCGCTCTCCGGTGGTGAGCGTCAGATGGTTGCCATGGGACGGGCGCTGATGATGAACCCCTCAGTTCTCCTCCTCGATGAGCCAAGCGCTGGCCTATCCCCCGCCCTCCAAGATGAAGTTTTTGTACGCGTTCGTGAAATCAATAAAATTGGCGTTACTGTAATTATGGTTGAGCAGAATGCTCGGCGCTGTCTGCAGATTGTTGATCGTGGTTATGTGCTTGATCAAGGTAAGAACGCTTACGAGGGAACAGGGAAGTCACTCTCAACAGATCCGAAGGTGATTGAGCTCTACCTCGGAACTCTGGCAAAGTAGTCACAGAAAGAAGAAGGCCCCCCAGATACCTGGGGGGCCTTCTCTTACTTCGTTGGGCTAATTACTCGCCCGCAGGCACATCACCAGAGATGAACTCTGCTGGAAGTGCTACGTACTTGTCGTTAGCTGTGTACTCGTAGATACCCATTGTTGCGTATGAAGGGTCTCCATTATCTGCGAACTCGACTGGACCAGAAACGCCGTCATAGTCGATATCGACACCGTCTGCGATCAAAGCCTTGCACTCAGCAAAGGTTGTGCACTTAGTGCCGCCCTTTGAGACTGAGACGAGGTTGTCGCGAATGGTCTGACCATCTGTTGCTCCACCCTGCTCTGCAGCGAGTGCAATCAGGATTACCGCGTCGTATGACTCTGCAGCATATGAGAAGTCAGTCAGAGTTGGATCTACGCCAAGAAGACGTTGCTGAAGGCTGTCATCAGCAAAGACTCCAGGAAGAGTCGCCTTGACGCCCGTCATGATTCCTGCAGGAAGATCAGCGTAAGCACCACTTGAGAGGTTGCCATCAACAAGGTAGGTCTTGACTTTATCTGGACCGACACCCTGCTTGATCATCTCAGTAAGAATCTTGGCAGTCTCATCGAAACCAATGAGTGCAATTGCATCTGGCTTAGCAGCCTTAGCCTTTGCAACATCTGCTGAGAATTCAGCAGCCTGTGGGTTATAGACAATGTTGGTTGATGTGCCAGAGAAAGCTGCCATTGCATACTTAGCAAGACCGTTTCCATATGCATCATCGAGGTTAAGAACTACAACATTCTTTGCACCCTCTTTAGCCATCAACTGTCCAAGAACTGCTCCCTGGAAAGTATCTGATGGAGCGGTACGGAAGTAGTAGCCGTCATCAGCATAATTTGTAAAATCAGGTGATGTGTTTGCTGGTGAGAAGTGGACAATTCCAGCACTTGAAATCTTGTCGATTACTGTGAAGGAAACTCCTGACGAAGCGGCACCAACAATTGCGCTCACACCTGCAGAGATGTGAGAGTCAGTTGTCTGCTGTGCGATATCAGAGCTTGTATCTCCGGAATCACCACGAATGTGCTCGACATCAGCACCTAGTACTCCGCCTGCCTCGTTAATTTCAGCAATAGCTAGATCGACTCCTGCAAACTCAGGTGGTCCGAGGAATGCAAGGCTACCTGTCTCTGGTAGAAGTGAACCGATCTTCAGCGAAGATGAACTACTATCGCTTGAACAGCCAGCCAACACCAAAGTGGCGATAGCTGCTGCGACCAGGATGGTCGCTCTATTAAATTTCTGCATTTTCTTCCTTTCGGTTAGTACCATCCTGAATGCCAATTCCATATTGGGAAAACGGCACGTAGATAGACCCGCAAAGCATAATGGCATCCTCCACGAAGGTAAATGGTTCGCAGATGAAAAGTTCATGATCCAGTCCTATGTAAAAGAACTGTAAGGACTTACCTACAGGGGAAGATGCTTTGCCTGATCAGGATCGGATACGGCTAAGGCAATATCTTTCATCGTGAGACGGCGATCCATGGCCGCCTTTTGAATCCATGAGAATGCCTGCGGTTCGGTGAGATTGAGAGCGGCCATCAAGATCCCCTTGGCTCGATCGATGATCTTTCGCGTTTCAAGCCTTTCATGAAGATCTGCAACTTCCTCTGCTAGCGATCGCATCTGCAGATGGCGACTAATTGCGATCTCGATTGCTGGCACTAGATCATTGATGGTGAACGGCTTGAGGACATATGCCATAACACCTGCATCGCGTGCACGATCAACTAGCTCTCGTTGACTAAATGCGGTCAACATTAACACTGGGCAGATAGAGATGATCTCCTCGGCTGCACTGATGCCATCGAGGATTGGCATTTTGACATCAAGAATTGCTAAATCTGGTTTATGTTCACGAACTAATTCAATTGCTTGTGCGCCATCACTGGCCTGAGCGAGGACTTCATATCCAGCCTCGATAAGCATCTCAACCAAATCCATTCGAATAAGCGCCTCATCCTCGGCAACTACAATGCGAACGCGCTGGTTCGCCCTGGTGTTGATACCGTTGTGAGTCATGTGCCCCGAGTCGGATTCGAACCGACACTATGCAGTGTTTGAGACTGCCCTCTCTACCGTTGGAGTACCGAGGCCTACACCGCCAATCGTAACCCGTTTCTGAGCGCCGGCGGAATCGACAAATTACCTGTAGGCCGGTGCCACGCCCGCTATAGCATCTCCCATACGATGCACTCGCATTGCATTTGTAGACCCTGGAATCCCTGGTGGTGAGCCCGCAACAATAATTACATTATCTCCGATTGTGGTTCTTTTGCTTTCAAGAAGTAGGCCATCCACCTGCTTCACCATCTGATCGGTGTGAGATACAACCGGTGTGATCATCGGTTCAACACCCCACGTGAGCGCGAGGCGATTATAAGTTCCATGATCCGGAGTCAGGGCAAGAATTGGGATCGGTGAGCGCAGGCGTGACATACGACGGGCCGAATCTCCACTCTGGGTAAATGCAACGAGAAACTTCGCACCCACAATAGATCCCACTTCAACTGCTGCTTTTGTAATCGCTCCACCTTTAGTTCGTGGTTCATGCTTCAAGGGACGAATACGTTCAAGACCGCCCTCTTCAGTTCTTTGAATAATTCGCGACATAGTCTGCACCGCTTCGATTGCAAAAGCGCCTACGCTTGTTTCTCCAGAAAGCATCAGCGCATCAGCACCATCAAGCACAGCATTAGCGCAATCTGTTGCTTCAGCGCGAGTAGGAGTTGAATTGGTAATCATAGAATCCAGCATTTGGGTTGCAACAATCACTGGCTTTGCCGCATCACGCGCAAGTTCCACACAACGTTTTTGAACCAGAGGAACATCTTCAATAGGTAACTCAACACCAAGATCTCCGCGAGCAACCATGATCCCGTCAAAGGCGTTTACGATGCTCACAAGATTTTCCACTGCTTGAGGCTTCTCAATTTTTGCAATGACCGGAATGCGGATTCCTTCTTCATCCATAATTCGATGTACATCTTTGATATCTTCTGCATTACGAACAAAAGAAAGTGCAATAAAATCTGCGCCGGCCTTGAGTCCCCAGCGCAGATCATCGATATCTTTTTCAGAGAGTGCCGGAACAGAGACTGCAACACCTGGAAGATTGATCCCTTTATTGTTACTCACCGCACCTGGTTCGATCACTTGTGTAATGACATCACTGCCGCTGACCTTAGTTACCTCAACAGTTACCTTGCCGTCATCGATCAAAATCCGATCACCTGGCTTGCAATCACCGGGCAAACCTTTATAGGTGGTTCCTACACGATCCTTCGTGCCTTCAATATCATCAGTTGTAATTGTAAAGATATCTCCACGTGATAGATCATGTGGCCCATCTTTAAAGCGAGCAAGGCGAATCTTCGGTCCTTGCAAATCAACCAAAATTGCGATTGGAACTCCCGCCTCAGCGGCAGCTGCTCGCACCTGATCGAGACGACTTTGATGTTCCTCATACCCACCATGAGAGAGATTGAGTCGAGCCATATTCATTCCAGCAGCGATGAGTTCGCGTACCTTCTCTGGGGATTCAACTGCTGGTCCTAAGGTGCAGACAATTTTGGCGCGGCGCATAACTTAATCCTATCTATCTTTTTAAACGATGTGTGATCACACCATTAATGGACGGGCAGTTGGCTCAATAGGAGAAGGCAACTGAGTCTCTCCTTCAAGGTAGCAATCAACTGATGCGGCGACACTTCGCCCTTCAGCAATTGCCCAAACGATTAGTGATTGTCCGCGTCCAGCATCTCCGGCAACAAAGACACCTTCTGTAGTACTTTGATATGAGCCATCACGTCTGACATTTGTCCGCTCATCGAGCTCCACTTCCAATTGATCAAATAAAGGAGTGCTCTCTGTTCCTGTGAAGCCCATAGCGAGAAATGCGAAATCTGCAGGAATTTCACGCTCTGAGCCAGGAACCGGCTGGAACTTTCCACTGACCAGTTCGGTTTCGACGATTTTCAGCGCTCTGAGATTTCCATTGTCATCTCCAATAAACTCTTCAGTACTGACAGCAAAGACGCGCTGATCAAGTTCTTCGTGTGCGCTAGAGACGCGGTAAATCATCGGATACATTGGCCAAGGTTGTGCGTCGGGACGTTCATCAGCTGGCCGCGGCATAATCTCCAACTGGGTCACACTTGCCGCTCCCTGTCGAACAGAAGTTCCAAGACAATCAGCCCCAGTATCTCCCCCACCTAAAATCACAACATGTTTTCCTGCAACATTAATTTCAGGATTGGTGACTTCACCAAGAGCTTGCTTATTTCCCCACGGTAAAAACTCCATGGCTTGAAAAATTCCTTTGTTCTCACGACCCTTAATAGGTAGATCCCGCCATTGCGTCGCACCCAGTGCAAGGACTACTGCGTCGTATTTTTGACGCAGTTCAGAGCCAGTGATATCTACACCAACGTTGACACCAGTGCGAAAACGCGTGCCTTCCTTTTCCATCTGAGCAAGGCGACGATCAACAATATTCTTCTCCATTTTAAACTCTGGAATTCCATAACGAAGCAGACCACCAATTTTCTCTGCACGCTCGTAAACAACAACAGTGTGACCAGCACGAGTAAGTTGTTGTGCGGCTGCAAGTCCTGCTGGACCTGAACCGATAATAGCCACCGTTTTTCCCGTAATACGATCTGGTGGAAGCGGCTTTACCTCACCAGAGCCGAAGGCCTCTTCGATTGTGCGCAGCTCAACTTGCTTAATTGTCACTGCATCAGCATTGATAGCGACCACACAGGCAGTCTCGCAAGGGGCCGGACATAGACGGCCAGTAAATTCAGGGAAGTTATTCGTCGCGTGTAATCGAGCAATTGCCTCTGTTTTATCCCCGCGCCACATGAGGTCGTTCCATTCAGGAATTAAGTTGCCGAGTGGGCAACCAGAGTGACAGAAAGGAATTCCGCAATCCATACAGCGCCCTGCTTGCTTCTGCAGGTGCTCGAGACTTTGCGACTCATATACCTCCTGCCAATCTTTAATGCGCACATCTACTGGCCGCCTCTTTGGAAGCTCGCGGGGTGTCGTCAAGAAACCTTTTGGATCAGCCATGTGCTGCAACCTCCATTACATATTGATCAACAGGTAAGCCTTCTCGTGTCGCTTTCTCCATTGCGGCAAGGACGCGCGCATAATCACGTGGCATGACTAGTGAGATTCGACTTAATGAGTTCTCCCAATCAAGGATAAGATTTCCTGCCACCTGCGACTCTGTCTCATTAAAGAAGTGTGTGATAGTCGCATGCAGCGTTTCTCTTTGATCATTGGGCACTGCCAATACATCGACCATCTCTTTATTGACTAGATCGGGATTGAGATCGAGCACGAAGGCTCGGCCACCAGACATTCCCGCAGCGAAGTTGCGACCAGTACTTCCAAGAATCACAACAGTCCCACCAGTCATATATTCACAACCATGATCGCCAATTCCCTCAACAACTGCGGTTGCACCAGAATTTCTCACACAGAAGCGCTCTCCAACTACACCACTAATAAAGAGTTCACCAGAGGTGGCACCATAACCAATGACATTCCCTGCAATAACGTTCTCGTGAGAATGAAATGTCGCACTCTCATCTGGACGCAGAATTACGCGGCCACCAGAAATACCTTTGCCGACATAGTCATTGGAATCACCAAACAGTCTGAGAGTTAAACCTGCTGGGATAAATGCACCGAGTGATTGACCAGCAGATCCTCGAAGAGTCACCTGCACCGTATCCTGCGGCAGACCTTTTCCACCAAATCTGCGGGTAATCTCAGCTCCGAGCATTGTCCCTACGGTGCGATTAACATTTCGGACTGCGGATTCAATGGATACAGGTAAACCAGACGTCAGTGCGGGCGCTGCTTGGCTAATCAAAAGATTATCCAGAGCGCCTTCCAGACCGTGATCTTGAGTAGTTACTTGGTAGAGCGCACTATCAACATCAGGGCGCACAAGTAATGGTGAAAGATCTAGGCCACTCGCCTTCCAATGATCAACGGCACTCTTGGTATCAAGAAATTCAACGTGACCAATAGCTTCCTGCAGAGTTTTAAAGCCTAGGGAAGCAAGGATTTCACGCACTTCTTCGGCAATGTATTCGAAGAATGTTTCAACGAATTCAGGCTTTCCAGTAAATCGTTTACGCAATTCTGGATTCTGGGTTGCAACACCCACTGGACATGTATCCAGATGGCAAACCCGCATCATGACACAGCCAGAGACTACAAGTGGAGCCGTGGCGAACCCATACTCTTCAGCTCCTAACAACGCAGCAATCACAACATCACGACCGGTTTTTAACTGTCCATCGGCTTGAACAACAATTCGATCTCTAAGCCCATTAAGGAGAAGTGTTTGCTGAGTTTCTGCAAGGCCGAGTTCCCACGGTGCACCTGCATGCTTAAGTGAAGTAAGCGGTGATGCACCAGTTCCACCATCGTGTCCTGAAATGAGTACAACATCAGCATGTGCTTTTGATACACCGGCTGCAACGGTACCCACACCAACTTCGGCGACCAATTTCACATGAATCCGAGCATTCTTATTGGCATTCTTCAAATCGTGAATAAGTTGAGCAAGATCTTCGATTGAATAAATATCATGATGCGGAGGTGGTGAGATCAGACCGACACCTGGTGTTGAATATCGGACCTGAGCAATCCATGGATAGACCTTGTTACCGGGTAACTGTCCGCCTTCTCCTGGCTTTGCTCCCTGGGCAATCTTGATCTGAATGTCATCGGCATTAACTAAATACTCACTCGTAACTCCAAAACGACCAGACGCAACCTGCTTGATTGAGCTGCGCTTTGAATCCCCATTTGCTTCCGGGGTAAATCGAGCGGGGTCCTCTCCCCCTTCTCCTGTATTTGATTTGGCACCCAAACGATTCATTGCGATCGCCAAAGTTTCGTGGGCCTCCTGTGAAATCGAACCATAAGACATGGCTCCCGTCGAAAATCGCTTCACAATATCTGCAACAGATTCAACTTCGTCGATAGAAATGGGAGTGCCAACCGTTGAACTGAATGCAAATAGACCTCGGAGCGTCATCAGTGCTTTGCTTTGTTCATCTACCGCGCTTGTGTAACGCTTAAACACGTCATAGCGCTTAGATCGAGTTGCGTGCTGCAAGGTAAATACTGTCTCCGGGTTGAAAAGATGTGGCTCGCCATCGCGACGCCACTGATACTCCCCGCCGATTGGTAGTCGCTTAGTTCCTGGGACTTCGCCACCTGGGGGGTATGCAATATGGTGACGCTTAATTGTCTCTTCAGCGATCACATCGAGATCAACGCCACCTAAACGAGATGTTGTACCGACGAAGAACTCGTCAACAACATCCTGAGCAATACCAATGGCTTCGAAAACTTGCGCACCGGTATATGAAGCGATTGTAGAGATCCCCATCTTCGACATTACCTTCAAGACGCCTTTTCCAAGCGCTTTGATAATGTTATGAACCGCCTTCTCTGGAGTGATTCCGGTAATGACGCCCTGAATGACTAGATCTTCAGCACTCTCCATTGCAAGGTATGGATTTACTGCAGCGGCGCCATAGCCGATGAGTAGTGCAACATGGTGAACTTCCCGAACGTCACCGGCTTCTACTACGAGACCTACTTTGGTGCGAGTCTTCTCACGAATGAGATGATGATGAACTGCCGCTGTAAGCAAGAGTGATGGGATTGGTGTGTCTTCGGCATCGCCATTGCGATCTGAGAGAACGATAATTCGTG
>JBIJAL010000064.1:0-6277 GCA_044345775.1 Candidatus Planktophila sp. | reverse complement strand
ACCTTCGGTAACGAGCGGTATTCGCGTTGGAACGCCAGCGACAACTACTCAAGGTATGGGTGTTGATCAGATGAAGATTATTGCTTCCCTTATTGCTCGGGCGATAAAGACCGATGATCCGACAGCGCATGCTGCAATTAAGGCTGAGGTTCACAGCCTCACCGCGCAGTTTCCGATTTATCAAGGATAAGTTCTCCTAGGTACTAGGATTTTACGATGCGTGAGTACCTGCTTACCTTATTTCTTGCAGCAGCTCTCTGTTATGTAGTCACGCCCCTCGTTCGAACTCTCGCAATCCGAAGTGGCGCGGTGGCTGCGATTCGCTCTCGTGATGTTCACACTACGCCGACTCCGCGATGGGGCGGTCTTGCAATGTGGATTTCAATGAGTCTCACCTTTGCAATCGCCCACAATCTCGAACTTGTTGGAAAATCATTTGGTCGCGAATCCCAAGGAATTTTCCTTGCTGGAACATTCTTAGTTGTACTGGGAATGCTTGATGATCGTTTTGAATTAGATGCACTCACAAAACTAGCGGGTCAAGCACTTGCTGCCGGCATTCTCTTGCTCTTTGGAATTCAAATTCTCTGGCTACCAATTAACGGCGTCATCACGCTTCCGCCAAGTATCGGCCAACTTCTCACCGTTCTCGTAGTGCTTGTAACTATTAATGCTGTCAACTTTATTGATGGTCTCGATGGGTTAGCAGCAGGAATCGTTGCAATCTCAGGAATTGCCTTCTTCTCTTTCGCCTACCTTCTTGCAGTCGTCTACGGATTTAGTCGTGCCGGTTCACCATCATTGATCACAGCAATCTTGGTCGGTGTGTGTATTGGTTTTCTTGCCCATAATTCACATCCTGCCACCATATTTATGGGTGATTCAGGTTCAATGTTCTTAGGGCTAATGTTGGCAGCATCTGCAATCACTTTAACGGGCCAAGTTGATCCCAATGCGATCTCGGCCGAGAAACTAGGTCCTGCCACTTTGCCGCTACTCTTACCTTTTGCAGTTCTTGCAATCCCATTGGCAGATTTGGGGCTAGCCATCCTTCGGAGAATTAAGGCGGGTAAGTCCCCTTTCTCTTCAGATAAAGAACATCTGCATCACCGAATTATGCGTGCCGGAAATACACAGCAGCGCACCGCATTCATCATGTACCTATGGACAGCAACAGTTGCATTTCCGGTAACCGTTCTCGCATTTGCACCGGTGTGGGTAGCAGCCCTTACAGCTGCGGCTTTACTTTTGTTCACAGTCATTTTCTCTTTAGGAAAATCAAAGATGTATCCAGATGGAAAACCAGTCTCAGAGGAGACGCATCGTGGCTGAAAGTTTTGCTCATAAAGATAATGAAAAGATTATGGTGAAGAGCGCACTTATTCCAACAATCATCATCGGGGTACTTGCACTTCTCATCTCCTCTCTTGTTTCAGGACGAGAAGGATTCTTCGGCGCGCTGCTCGCCCAATTTGTTGTAGTCATTTTCTTTCTCGTCCATTTACTTGTTTCAAAATTATCAAGAAATATGGATCCGATGGCAACGATGGCGCTAGCGCTTTTCTCATACGTCACCAAGCTCACCGCCATTGGGACATTCCTTATTCTCCTCAGCGAATTCACCCCTAGAGATGCCATTGATCGCACCTCATTCGGTGTCGCAGCAATCGCTGCAACGGCGGCTTGGCTGGGCGGGGAGATCAAGGGTTATCTATCTCTGAAAACTCATCTACCATTGCCTCCAGAGCAAGATCGGTCCTCAGAGCAGTGAGGAAATACCAGGAACCAATCCAGGCACCTATAAGTAAGGGAGTAGATCATGAGTGAGAGAAGCAACGATGGCGCAGTCTGGACCATCTTCGGCTACCTACTTTCTGGACTTCTTTTCTGGGGTGGCGTCGGCTACTTCGCCGATAGATTCTTCGGTACCTCTTATTTGACCCTCATTGGAATCCTGACAGGCATGGGCGGCGGGCTCTACCTCGTCTGGCTCCGCTTCGGTCGATAGCTCGCTTGAGGGAGTGCTATTTCACTCGCGCGGGATTTCGCACTTCAGCAGACTTTGACCTAAGGTTTGGGGCGGAAGATCCCCTTTTCCATCTCACACCGTGAATCCTCAAAGGAGAGCTAGTGCGCGCGTTATCTGTCTTAAGCGCCAAGGGCGATGAATTCGTCCCACCTAGCAGCGTGGATTTCGTATTACCTCCAATTTTTGAAAACATTTCATTCATTACAAAACCAATTCTTCTCGTTATTTTCTCCGCACTCGTTATCGGACTCGTCTTCGCGATATCTGCACGCAAAGCAGCCGTTGTTCCATCCAAAATGCAATTTGCAGGAGAGCTGGTCTACGGCTTTGTCCGTAAGGATTTAGGGCAAGAAATTATTGGTCATGAGTTCAAGCGATTTATGCCGTACCTCTTCTCACTCTTCACATTTATTTTGCTCAATAACTTTTTTGGAATCATTCCATTTATTCAATTCCCGTCATTTTCACGTATTTCATTTGCCTACGTATTGGGAGTAATTGCTTTTGGTGTCTTCCACTATGTGGGTATCCGCAAACAAGGAATTGCGAAGTACGTCAAAGACATCATGTTCATGCCTGGCGTTCCTAAGCCGGTCTACATACTTCTTACCCCAATCGAAATTGCAACATTCTTAGTTGTGCGCCCGCTCACTCTTGCCCTTCGTCTCTTTGCAAATATGTTCGCAGGCCACCTGTTGTTGATGATCTTCTTCCTCGGCGGAGAGCATTTGCTACAAGGAGCAATTGCAATGAAGGCTGTTGGCGTCTTTGCCTTTGGAATGGGAATCGCACTCACATTCTTCGAATTCCTGGTCCAATGCTTACAGGCTTACATCTTCACACTTTTGACAGCGCTCTACATCGCCGGCGGCCTCGCCGACGAACACTAAACAAGAATTCCGTTGGAACACTTCTAACGCGAAGATAGGAAAGGTAACAAAATGGAAGGTATGACAGGCACACTCAACCTCGTCGGATACGGACTTGCTGCGATCGGCCCAGGATTAGCTGTGGGAATGATCTTTGCTGCATACATCAATGGTGTAGCACGTCAGCCAGAAGCCCGTAGCGTTCTACAGCCAATTGCATTCCTTGGATTTGCTATGGCCGAAGCGCTCGCCCTATTCGGACTCGTTCTTGCATTCGTTCTCTAATTAGAGAGTGTTTCTACCTATGAGAACTTATATCGAGCTAGCAGCAGCTGGTGCACCGAATCCTTTGATGCCTGCCACGGCAGAGATCATTGCGGGCTCGGTTGCATTCTTGCTTCTCTTCTTGGTCATGCGCTCCAAAGTTGTACCTATGTTTGAAAAAGCATATGCAGAGCGCACTGCAGCAATTGAAGGCGGAATTACGAAGGCTGAGATTGCTCAAGCCGAAGCTAAGGTCGCACTCGAGCAGTACACCAAGCAGTTGGCATCAGCTCAAGATGAAGCACAAGTTCTTCGCGAGCAAGCTCGAGTTGCTGGAGCCGCAATTGTTGAAGAGCTCCGCACCAAGGCTCAAGAAGAGGCCGCTCGCATCACTGCAGCAGCTCACGCATCAATTGAAGCTGAACGTCAACAAGCAATCACATCACTTCGCAACGAAGTGGGTGCTCTCGCTGTAGAGCTTGCATCAAAGATTGTCGGAGAAGCCCTGGATGACCAGGCGCGTCAATCTCGCATCGTTGATCGTTTTCTAGATGATTTGGAGAAGAGTAAGTAGTGAGAATTCATCTCGGAGGAAGCAGCCGCCAATCACTTGTGATTGCTCGCGGTGCATTTGATGCTGCCGTTAAGGGCGTTGATGCTGCAACCGCTTCTGAGATTTCTACACACTTGTTCTTTGCCACAGATGTCTTTGCAACAAATACATCACTTCGCCGGGCGATAACCGACCCATCACGTGAGATATCTGCAAAGAAGGCGTTGATCACCAACCTTTTCGGCGCAAAAATCGGCGCAAAGGCAACACTCCTCATCTCAGAGGTAGCCGCACTTCGTTGGTCAGCGACAAAGGATGTGCTCTACGTCCTGGAACAGCTTGCCATTGAGGCGGAAGCAACTGCTGCGAATATCAATGGTGAACTTGATCGCGTCGAAGATGAACTCTTCAGCGTTTCGAATCAACTTGTCACCTCATATGATGTGCGTAGTGCGCTCGTAGGTGGGGCAAGCGCTCAGATCAAGGCACAACTAGTTTCTGAGCTTCTTTCAAAGAGCGCCTCACCATCAACGGTGAAACTCGTCCGCGCATTAGTTTCACAACGCCGCGGACGAAGCCTGGAGGCAGCATTTGCTGATTATCTCTTCGGGCTAGCAAATCGTCGTAATCGTCTTATCGCAGTGGTTCGTACCGCTGCCCCAATCACTGATGCACAGCGAGTGCGCCTTGCTGGCGCAATCGAAAAGCAGGTTGGGCAACCAATTCGTGTCAATATCCAAGTTGATCCAACAATTATTGGTGGAATTTCTATCAACTTTGCTGACGAACTTATTGACGCAAGTATTTCTAATCGTCTTGCACAAGCTGGCCGTGCGTTGGCCGGAAAAAACTAAAGGGAGAAACACATGGCAGAGCTAAAGATCCAGCCCGATGAAATTCGGGATGCCTTAGCGAATTTCGTTAAGTCATACGATCCAGGCGCGGCAGCACGCGATGAAGTAGGAAAAGTAAGTCAGGCAGGCGATGGAATCGCTCGCGTTGAGGGACTTCCTTCAACAATGGCTAACGAACTCCTGACATTCGAGAACGGAACACTTGGGCTTGCACTCAACCTTGATGTGCGCGAAATCGGTGTCGTTATCTTGGGTGGGACAGAAGGAATTGAAGAAGGAACATCTGTTAGTCGCACTGGTGAAATTCTCTCTGTACCAGTGGGCGATGGATTCCTTGGTCGCGTCGTAGATGCACTCGGCCGACCAATTGATGGAAAGGGCGAGATCGTTGCTGAAGCACGTCGTGCACTTGAATTGCAGGCTCCCTCTGTAGTTCAACGCCAACCTGTTAAGGAACCTCTTGCAACAGGAATTAAGGCAATTGATGCGATGACAGCAATCGGCCGCGGACAGCGCCAATTGATCATCGGCGATCGCCAGACAGGTAAGACAGCAGTTGCTGTTGACACCATCATCAACCAGCGCGAAAACTGGTTGACTGGAGATAAGAAGAAGCAAGTTAAATGTATCTACGTTGCTATTGGTCAGAAAGGTTCAACGATTGCAGCTGTTAAAGGCGCACTCGAAGAAGCTGGCGCAATGGAGTACACAACAATTGTGGCTTCTCCTGCATCTGATCCAGCAGGCTTTAAATACCTTGCACCATATACAGGCTCATCAATCGGTCAGCACTGGATGTACAAGGGCGAGCACGTTCTTATCGTCTTTGATGATCTTTCAAAGCAGGCTGAGGCTTATCGTTCAGTATCTCTTCTTCTTCGTCGTCCACCAGGTCGCGAAGCATATCCAGGAGATGTTTTCTACTTACACTCACGTCTTCTCGAGCGTTGCGCCAAGCTCTCTGATGAACTTGGCGGCGGATCGATGACAGGTCTTCCAATTATTGAAACAAAGGGAAATGACGTTTCAGCGTTTATTCCTACCAACGTAATTTCGATTACAGATGGTCAGTGCTTCCTTGAAACAGATCTCTTCAATGCAGGCGTTCGCCCAGCGATTAACGTAGGTATCTCAGTTTCTCGTGTGGGTGGATCTGCTCAGACAAAGGCGATGAAGAAGATCGCAGGCCGCTTGCGTCTTGATCTTGCTCAGTTCCGTGAACTCGAAGCGTTCGCCGCATTTGGTTCAGATCTTGATGCAGTATCAAAGGCTCAGCTTGAGCGCGGTGCTCGCATGGTTGAACTCTTGAAGCAGGGTCAGTACTCACCGTACTCACTTGAGCGTCAGATTGTTTCAATCTGGGCAGGAACCACTGGAAAGCTTGATGAAATCGCAGTTCCAGATATTCGTCGCTTTGAATCAGAACTTCTCGACTTTATCGGTCGCGAACGTAAAGAAATCTTTACAGTCATCTCTGAGACAAAGCAGCTCGAAGATGAGACTGTTACAAAGATGGAAGAAGCCGTTGCTACATTTAAGAAGCAATTTAAATCATCCGTTGCAGCAGCTGTAAACGAAGCGGAGGCAGAAGCTCTTGATGGAGTAGATGCTGAAGCGATCACAAAGTACGTTCCTCCGGCGGCGAAGAAGTAAAAAATGGGTGCCCAACTTCGCGTATACCGCCGACGGATGCGATCCGTTAAAGCGA
>JBIJAL010000010.1:0-20066 GCA_044345775.1 Candidatus Planktophila sp. | reverse complement strand
TGAGTTCTTTCCAAGCGCGACAAGGCTCACTTAAGGTTGTTGATGCTGCCAAGGTTGCAGCGCGAGGTGCACTCTTTGTTACCGAGGCACGCCTGCGCTCAATGTTGAAATGGGTCTGGTTGATCATTTCCATTGCGATCGCTAACCCAGTTCTTTATCTCATCTCCATCGGCTTAGGTCTTGGCACATACATTGATCAAAATGCAGGTAGCGCAGGTATCGATGGGGTTTCATATTTAACATTTCTAGCACCAGCACTCCTTGCAACTGCTGCGATTCAAGGGGCTATGGATGAGAGCGTATATCCCACTCTTGAGGGATTTAAATGGAATAAAACATTCTTCTCGATGAACGCAACACCATTGAGCGGAAATCACATCGCTATGGGTGTTTTCTTCAACAGTTTGATTCGTACAGTATTTACTGCGGTTCTCTATTGGCTTGTCATGCTGGCATTCGGAGTTCTTGAATCGCCACGCGCCTACCTTGCAATCCTTACCGCCGTTATGGCTGGCGCCGCCTTTGGTGCACTCATGCAAGCGTTGGCGGGGCTTCTCGAAAATGAGAATATGTTCTTTACTATTGTTGAGCGATTTATCATTATGCCGCTCTTCTTATTCTCAGGAACGTTCTATCCACTTTCAAGTATGCCGATATTTCTGCAGTGGATTGGCTGGATTTCACCTTTATGGCACGCCACTGAATTAGGGCGCTGGTTAACGTACGGCTCTGAAATCTCTACTTCGATGTTATTTGTGCACTTTATTTTCTTAAACTCAATTCTTGCATTTGGGCTATTTGCTTCACGCCGAATCTTCACAAGAAGGTTGGGTAAGTAATGATTCTTTCAACTGCCGTAGCAATCGCTGAAGCCCGTATGGGTAAGCCTGGGGAAAAGTACTATTCAGGTCGCTCACACGCCATTATGGAACGGGCCTATATCGCCTTTAAATCATCGACCTGGATGATTGTGATTTCGGGCTTTGTTGAACCTGTTCTCTTCCTGCTCTCATTTGGTTACGGACTCAAAGATCTCGTCGGAGACATCACAGTTGCCGGACAACCTGTTGGTTATGTCGCCTTTATCGCACCCGCACTTCTTGCGACAAGTGCGATGAATGGCGCGATCTATGACTCAACTATGAATGTGTATTTCAAACTTAAACACGATCGCCTCTATCACGGCATGCTTGCAACATCACTTGGACCGATGGATGTAGCACTCGGTGAAATTAGCTGGGCACTTCTGCGTGGTCTCTCTTACTCCATTGGTTTCATGGCAATTGTTGCCCCCCTTGGGCTGATCCCAAGCATGTGGGGCATCTTGGCTATTCCTGCAGCGGTCTTGATCGCTTTTGGTTTTGCTTCCTTTGGTATGGCCGTTACTTCATATATGAAGTCATACCAGCAACTTGAAGTAGTCAATGTTGTCTTATTGCCGATGTTCTTATTCTCTGGCTCTTTCTATCCACTCGATGTATTCCCAGAGTGGCTCCAGACAATCATTCGTATCTTCCCGTTGGCACATGCCATTGATCTTGTTCGTGGTTTGACCTTAGGAAACATCTCATGGGCTTTGGCCGGACATGCGATGTACTTTGTGGTGATGATTGTTATTGGGCTCTTCTTTACGACAAGGCGACTTAACGCTCTCTTTATGCGCTAAGAAACTATTTGTAGCCCAAGCCAAGCGGCAGCGAGTCCAAAAATCAGTGATGCACTTAAATTGATGGCAACCTCTTTATATTTCTTGAGCTCATAACCTAGGTAGAGGTCGAGAATAAATGTTGACCAGGTTGTAAATGCTCCGGCAAAACCAAGAGCGAGAAAATCATGCCAGTGAGTCTTATTTGCAAAGGTGAGACCGACGAGAAAAGAACCGAGGACATTTACAAGAAATGTTCCTACGGGCTTGTTGGTAAACCTGCGAAAGTATTGATCGATTAAAAAGCGCGCCGGAGCTCCGAAGCTAGCGCCGAGCACGACATATAGCGCGGTCATGGCTTTACCTTTATTGTCGCTCGACCGTAAGCAATCGCAATAACAATCGTAATCAGCGATGCTACGGCGGTCAGCGCGAGATACCCAAAGCCCTTTGCATTCTCACCGACTACTTCGATTGTGATTGCAGAAAATGTCGTCATGCCTCCGCAGAATCCAGGGAGCAAAAACCACCGTACATTCTGCGTCCCGCGACGCTCCATCAAAACCAGAAGGTAACCAGCAAGTGCGACCCCGATGAGGTTGGCATTTAAAGTCGCCGCCGCAGAATCTGATGTAACAAAAGTAAGCGCGTATCGAGCAAGGGAGCCGAGAGCGCCACCTAGAGCGACGAGAAGAACCGCTTTCAGCGTTTACTCTTTTTAACGAGAGTGTTTACGATTGTCATGATTGCGCTGATGATTATTACGGTAAAGAGTGCGCTCCAAAAATCGCGAACATCAAGGGCATCACTCCAACGAGCAGTGAGTGAGAACATCGCAGCATTAACAACAAAGATAAAGAGCCCGAGCGTTAAAAAAGTTAGCGGGAAGGTGAGAATCTTTACGATTCCTCCGATTACGGCGTTAATTACACCAAAGAGAAGAGCAACCCAAAGAAAGGTAAGTGCTCCACCGTTAATGCTGATTCCGGGTACAAGAAGAGTTGCACACCAAAGAGCAGCTGCAAGTCCAAACCAACGAAGGATCTGTATTCCCATAGGAAGAGTATTACCCTTCGCGTCGACGAATCTTGGATCCTAACCAGCGCGCTGGGTCATATTTCACATCTACAACGCGTTCCTTCATCGGAATGATCGCGTTATCGGTAATGCGAATGTGCTCTGGGCAGACTTCGGTACAGCACTTTGTGATGTTGCACATTCCCAGGCCATGCTCTTCTTGAGCAGTGCGCTTACGGTTCTTCAACATATCTAGTGGGTGCATATCTAGTTCTGCGATACGGATAAAGAATCGTGGACCAGCAAATGATTTCTTATTCTCTTCATGATCACGAATAACGTGACATGTATCTTGGCAGAGGAAACATTCAATACATTTGCGGAACTCTTGACTGCGCTCAACATCGATCTGTTCCATGCGAGCCTCGCCTGGTCCAAGATCTGCAGGATGTTCATATGCAGGGATCTCCATCGCCTTTTTGTAGTTGAAGGAGACATCTGCAACAAGATCTTTAATAACAGGGAATGCGCGAAGTGGCGTGACTGTGATCTCTTCGCCTTCTTCAAATGAACTCATGCGAGTCATGCAAGCAAGACGTGGCTTTCCGTTGATCTCCATCGAGCAGGAACCACATTTACCCGCCTTACAGTTCCAACGAACTGCTAGGTCACCCATCTGGGTTGCTTGTACACGGTGAATTACATCGAGGACTACTTCGCCCTCGTTGGCTTCTACCTCAACGTTTTGAAGTGAACCACTATTTGAGTCACCACGCCAGATCCGAAGATTTACTTTGCGCGCCATTAGTTGGAACCACCTTTCGCAATTTCTTCCGATGTCATGTATTTCTCCAACTCGTGAACGTCAAAGAGATCAAAGAGCTCTTTAGGGATAGCAGGTAGCTTCTGTTCCCGAACAACTACTTCGCTTCCCGTATAAGAGGAGATGTGGTTGATTTGGCGCCATTTGTCATTCATGCCCGGGAAATCATCACGAGTATGTCCCCCACGAGATTCTTCACGAGCAATCGCTGACTTTGCAGTGCTCTCGGCAACTAACAACATATTGTCGAGATCAAATGCTAAGTGGAACCCTGGGTTGAATTTACGATCTCCAGCAACACTTACATTCTGGCTACGCTTTCGAATCTCTGCGATTTTCTCAATCGCATCCTTTAGTTCTGATCCGGTGCGAATAATTCCCACAAGATTATGTGTTACTTCTTGCAACTCTTGGTGCAATGAGTACGCATTCTCGCCACCTGCACGAGTAAATGGTGCTTGGATTCGATCTGCTGCAGCCTTAACGGACGCGTCACTGACTGCAACGGGTGTGAGGCCCTTGACGTAAGCAGCGGCGCCCATTCCGGCGCGACGACCGAAGACGAGTAGATCTGAAAGTGAGTTTCCACCGAGACGATTAGAACCATGCATCCCGCCCGCAACTTCACCTGCGGCAAAGAGTCCTGGAACTCCCACCGCTGCTGCTGTATCTGGTTCAACTTCAACACCGCCCATGACGTAGTGACAGGTAGGGCCGACTTCCATCGCTTCTTTAGTGATATCTACACCAGCAAGTTCGTAGAACTGGTGCCACATAGAAGGCAAGCGCTTCTTAATAACTTCGGCAGGAATTCGCTTTGAAACATCGAGGAATACACCGCCATGTTCTGTGCCACGGCCTGCTTTTACCTCTGTGTTAATTGCGCGTGCGACTTCATCGCGTGGAAGAAGTTCAGGCGGACGTCGGTTGTTATCTTGATCGAGATACCAACGATCGGCTTCTTCTTCATTATCTGCATACTTATCTTTAAAGACATCTGGAATGTACTTGAACATAAAGCGTTCACCGAGTGTGTTGGTGAGAACTCCACCTTCACCACGAACAGATTCAGTAACAAGAATTCCGCGCACAGATGGTGGCCATACCATTCCCGTTGGGTGGAATTGCAAGAATTCCATATCGACAAGATTGGCTCCGGCCTTAAGAGCTAGCGCGTGGCCATCTCCAGTGCCTTCCCAAGAGTTAGATGTAATTTTAAATGTCTTTCCAACGCCACCTGTTGCAATGATTACTGCTGGGGCTTCAAATAAAACTTCATTGCCACCTTCGCGCCAGTACCCATAGGCACCAGCAATGACGCCTTTCTCTTTTATGATCTCTGTAATTGTGAGTTCTGCGAAGACGCGAATGTTTGCTTCTGCATTTCCATATTCGCGCGCATCTTTTTGTTGTAGTTGAACAATCTTCTGCTGCATTGTGCGGATGAGTTCAAGACCTGTGCGGTCACCTACGTGTGCAAGGCGAGGATATTCATGTCCGCCGAAGTTACGCTGACTGATCTTTCCTTCTTTGGTGCGATCAAAGAGCGCGCCCCACATCTCGAGTTCATAGATACGATCAGGTGATTCTTTGGCGTGAAGTTCGGCCATTCTGTAATGGTTAAGGAATTTTCCGCCGCGCATTGTGTCGCGGAAGTGAACCTCCCAATTATCGCCACCATTAACGTTACCCATCGATGCAGCTGCGCCGCCCTCTGCCATAACAGTGTGTGCCTTGCCGAATAGTGATTTACAGATGATGGCAACGCGAAGGCCAGCCTCTCGAGCCTCTACGGCAGCGCGAAGACCCGCACCGCCCGCACCGATAACAAGGACGTCGTATTTATAGCGTTCTAGTTCTGTCATTTTTGTGTCCCTTAGAATCACTCGAAGAAGTAGAAGTTTGTCCATGCGCCAGAGGCGACTTGGCGGACGTAGATATCGGCAAATGCAACCGCGAAGAGTGAGATCCATGCAAAGAGAGCATGTGAATGATTCAGGCGTGAAATTGTCGTCCACGCCTTATATCGGATTGGGTGCTTGGAAAAATGTTTCAATCGTCCACCAATAGTGTGGCGACATGTGTGACAGGACAATGAATACATCCAGAGCATCGCGGTGCTAAAGACTAAAACAAGTGAACCAACGCTCATAGCACCCCATTCACCCTCTTTATTTTTAAAAGAGATGATTGCGTCGTAGGTGAGGATCACATTAAAGATGAGACCTGCATAGAAAAACCATCGGTGGGCGTTCTGCAAGATCAGTGGCTGACGAGTTTCACCGGTGTACTTCTTATGTGGTTCAGCAACCGCACACGCTGGTGGTGACATCCAGAATGCACGGTAGTACGCCTTCCGATAGTAGTAACAGGTCATGCGGAAGCCGAGTGGGAAGATCAAAATAATAAGTGCTGGTGAAAGTGGAAAGTTAAATATTTGAGCACTTACTGGAGCAAAGCCGCCGATAACAGCCTCTGGAACACATGCTTCTGAAAGACATGGCGAGTAGAAAGGTGAGATGAGATGCTCTGCGTAGTAATACTTACCTTCAAAGGCGCGGAAGGTTGCATAGATAACAAAGCTGAAGAGAACGCCAAATGTTGCTAGCGGTTGTAACCACCATTTATCTGTACGAAGTGTGCGCTCCTTAATCTGCGCACGCGATGGAGAGAAAACTCCTGACATTGCCTGGTACCCCTTTTGCCCGCTCTTGCCACATAAAAGTGGTTTTAATAGGGCAAGTGTGCGCCGATAAAGGCAAAGGCGCTAGGTGGTTGCCCGTCTAGAGGCTATGAAGTCAGCCACAAATAAGCAGGTGAAAAGAAAACTGGCGGAGGGCGTGGGATTTGAACCCACGAGGCTTTCACCTGCCGGTTTTCAAGACCGGTGCACTCGGCCGCTATGCGAGCCCTCCGTGGGAGAGGCTACATGAAGGAAGGCGTATCTAAAAAATCGAGAGTTTTTAGGCAGGAAGGTCGAGTAGTTTTTCGATGATCTTAGCAACGCCATCTTCTGTACATGGCTCTGCCAGATCTTTTGCGAAATGGCGCGCATCTGCATGGCCGTCAGCCATTGCATACGAGCGTCCACACCATTCAAGCATGGAAAAATCATTTGGATTATCGCCGAATGAAACACATTCATCAGCGGAAATTCCACGTCTTCCTGCCATGAGCGCGAGTGTTTCGCCCTTTGAAATACCCTTGGCTGAAATTTCAAGAAGTGAGGCTGTGGCACTTGAGTGTGTAACGGTTACAAGATCACCAATCTCTCGAATAGCAATCTCCAACATCTGATCCGATGTGAATTCATGTCCCGAACAACGAATTAACATTTTCAGAATGGGAAGTGTGAGAACTTCTTCAATCTGATTACAACCATCGTGATCAATTCCAGCATCCCAGACGGCAATGTATGATTTTTCACGTTTAAAATAATTATGTGATTCAACTGCAAAAGAAACCCTGGGAATCGATTGACGTAATCGTTTAATTGTTTCGAGAAGTAAGTCGTGGGGTATCGCCCACTCTTCAATCACATTTCCTTTAAGTAGGTCGTAATGCATCGCACCGTTGCAACAGATTGCGTTGCCGTAACCAAAGGCATCTTTGATTTCACCCATCCAACGTGGTGGACGTCCGGTGACAAACCAAATATCAACACCTAGATCACGTGCGCGCGCAAAGGCAGCAAGTGTGCGAGGTGTGATTGTTCCATCATGATGAACAATTGTTCCATCGAGATCAGTTGCAATTAATTTAGGACGTGTTGTACCTAGATTCACACAAGCTCGAATCGCGTCATACCAAGAAAAGGTTGCAGCGCAGCAGGAACGTTGACTGTCCCGTCTGCATTCTGATGGTTCTCTAAAATCGCAACAATCATGCGAGGAATCGCTACAAGCGTGCCATTAAGTGTGGCAATTGCTTTTGTTCCATCACTATCTTTATAGCGAATATTTAGGCGGCGGGCTTGGAATTCGGTGCAGTTCGATGTACTTGTGACCTCACGGTAAGCACCTTGTGTTGGGATCCATGCCTCAATATCGAATTTGCGATTTGCGCTAGAACCAAGATCACCAGAGGCAACATCAATCACACGATATGGAATCTCCATAGCGTTAAGGAAATCCTTCTCCCACTGCAATAGCCTTCTGTGTTCCGCCTTAGCCTCTTCAGGTTTACAAAATGAAAACATTTCGACTTTATCAAATTGATGAACACGGATAATTCCGCGGGTATCTTTGCCGTAACTTCCTGCTTCACGACGGAAACATGATGAGTACCCGGCATAGCGCAAGGGAAGTTTTGCTCCATCGAGTACTTCATCCATGTGATAGGCAGCTAACGGAACTTCACTTGTTCCTACCAAGTAATAGTCATCTTTCTCCAGATGATAGACATTTTCTGCTGCCTGACCGAGAAAGCCAGTGCCTTCCATCGCTGCAGGCTTAACTAACACTGGAGGAATGACAGGAATAAACCCTGCCTTGGTTGCAGAAGAAATCGCGTAATTCACGAGAGCGAATTCAAGTAACGCTCCAACTCCGGTTAAGTAATATGAGCGAGAACCTGAAACTTTCGCCCCACGCTCTGTATCGATAGCGCCAAGAAGTTTGCCTAATTCGACATGATCTTTTGGCTCAAAACCAGCATCTGAAAAATCACGCGGGGTTCCGACATGTTCAATAATTATGAAATCTTCTTCTCCGCCGATCGGAGCCTCCGGATCCAGAATATTTGAGATTACCATCGCTAAGGAGTGAGCGGTCGCTTCAAGCTCAGCCCTCTTTGCATCGGCCGCCTTTACCTTATCTGCAAGCTCTTTTGAGTTTGCCAGCAGCGCTGCTTTTTCATCGCCACTTGCCGCGCCAACAGATTTAGATAACACATTTTGCTCTGCTCTCAACTGTTCAAATTCAGTGATGGCTAAACGTTTTGCATCATCGCTTGCAAGAACTTTATCTACGATCGCGACATCTTCTCCACGACCTTTCTGGGATGCGCGCACAACATCAGGATTTTCACGAAGAAATTTAATATCTATCATTTTTGCGCCTCTCGTGGGTATGAACCCAAGAATCTAATCTCATCACAAATGTCATCGAGCTCGCTCAAGGAACGTGCAACGGGTTCATCCTGGCAATGCCCTTCGACATCAATGATGAAATGATAATGACCGAGCTCGCGCCCGGTGGGGCGACTTTGAATAAATGTCAGATTCACATTGTGATCTGCAAAAACTGTGAGAATTTCTAGTAAAGCGCCAGCATGATCGATATCGATAAAGAGGGCGACAGAGGTTCGATCATCACCCGTTGGTTCAGGTATCTGACCAGGCTTTTGTACCAAGACAAATCGCGTGACTGCTCCGTCATTGTCACCAATATTCTCTTCAATAATAGTTAGGCCGAAATGTTCAGCGGCGGCACTTGATGCGATCGCTGCATCAAATTCACCGCGCGAAAGTGCCTGAGCGGCGGCGGCAGTTGATGATGTCGGCACTATCTCAGCATGCGGGTAGCGCTGGGCGATAAATGTGCGGCATTGAGCTTCTGCGTGTGGATGTGTAGCGATTGTTGAAATAGTTGTGTCTGCCGATGCGGACATGAGAACAAAGGTGACAGGCAGTGTTACTTCGCCTGCAACCACAAGAGGGGTTCCTGTTGCTAACTCATCTAGCGTTCTGGCAACCACCCCCTCGACAGAATTCTCGATCGGCACGAGTGCATACTCGGCTTCGCCTGAGCGAACCGCATCCAGGGCCGCGGTGACATTTGCATAGGGAACGCGTGAATCCTGTGCGGAGGTTATCTTCTTGAGCGCGGCCTCAGTAAAGGTCCCCACGGGACCGAGATAGGCGTATGTACTCACTGCCTAAGGATAGCCGAGCACAGTACTTCGATCTCACCTGCCATTAGGCTTAGCGATGTGAATAGCCTCTATTTCAAAAGTGCAGCGCGCTCGGCTATTGGATTGATTCGTAATGGCAATGAAGATGGTGCACTGACTCATCCGCGGCTTCTTGCAGTCGCAGATGGAATGGGTGGACATGCTGGAGGAGAGGTTGCCTCATCGATTGCACTATTAGTGCTGGCTCGCCGATCAACAGTTTTCTTGGATCAAGAGATCGATCAAGATTCCGCCGATGATCTCTTTAACTCATCAATTGAGGATATTGACGAAGCTTTAAAAGAGGCAAGTGATGAGGATCCGGATTTGGCTGGGCTAGGTACAACTCTCACTTCGCTATTTTTACGGAACAATCAATTAGCTCTGCTACATGTCGGTGACTCACGGCTCTATCGAATTCAAGCTACAAAGATTGAACAATTAAGCATTGATCACACTGTTATGCAGGAATTACTCACCGCAGGAAAAATCACAGAAGAAGATATTGCCGAACATCCTCAGAGATCTATGCTCACTCAAGCGCTCATGGGCGCTGGCTCGCTCTCCATCGCACTTCACCTTTTCGATGTAAATGAATCTGATCGATTTATTCTTTGTAGTGATGGGCTCTCAGGAGTTCTTGATGATCAAAAAATACTCTCACTCGTTCAATCACTCTCACCTGAGGAAGCAGTAACAGCTCTTGTTGATGCCGCATATGTTCAGGGTGCACCAGATAATGTCACCGTGATTGTCTCCGATATCGCATCTGGGCAGCTTAAAGATGAGCACGTAGAGTTTTTTGGAACCGCTACATCATGATCGCAAAACTCTTGGGTGATCGTTATCTTCTTGGTGAAATGATTGGTACTGGGGGTATGGCCGATGTCTACACCGCTCAAGATCAACGCCTTTCGCGCGAAGTCGCAGTAAAAATCCTCCGTCGTGATCTTGCGCAAGATCCATCCTTTGTTGCTCGCTTTCGAAAAGAAGCAAAGGCTGCGGCAGGGCTTAACCACCCAGGGATTGTTGCTGTCTATGACTCTGGCGAAGATCCTGCTCCTTATATTGTGATGGAGCTCGTCACTGGTCATACCTTGCGCGATCTCATTCACACTGGCGAACGGGTTGAATGCAACCGCGCGTTTGAAATTGTTATTGGAGTGTTGGAAGCACTTGATTACTCACATATGCGTGGAATTGTTCATCGCGATATCAAGCCTGCAAACATTATGATCACCAGTAATGGTGATGTGAAGGTGATGGATTTTGGAATTGCTAGGGCAATTGATGATCTCGGTGCAACCCTTACCAGTACCTGGAATATTGTTGGAACGGCGCAATACCTTTCACCAGAACAGGCGCAGGGATCAATTGCTGATGCACGAAGTGATCTTTATTCAACGGGATGTTTGCTCTATGAACTTCTTACGGGGCGCCCACCATTTACTGGAGAGACTCCGGTTTCGATAGCCCTACAACACGTATCCGCTCAATTCTTACCCGCTCGCTCGATTCAGCCTGATCTTCCTGCAGATGTCGAAACAGTTCTCGCTGTTGCCCTGAGTAAAAGCCCTGACGCTCGTTATCAAGATGCGCTCTCAATGTTGGCCGATGTTAAACGTTTAAAAAATGGTGTGCAGGTAAAGACCAAGATTGCTCGTGTGCATCCGTTTAAGCGCCGTAGTTTTATCATCGCCGGAATCTCTGTTTTTCTTGCGGCAACTCTGGCAATTGTCGGACTTTCACTTAACGGGGCCTCAGAGCCGAGTGTAGGTTTTGAACTTCCAAATGTTATTGGTTTAACTGAAGATCAAGCACGAGAACTTCTCAATGGATATGTAGTCACAGTTACAAGGGCGCACGATCCACGAATTCCTGCGGGTCGAATTGCTAGCCAAATACCTCTTGCATCAAGTGATGTCCGCCCCGGTTCGGGGGTAGTTCTCACTATCTCAGATGGTCCTGGAAATGCGATTGTTCCTGATGGATTGATCGGACTTGATCTCATCGATGCTCGCGCAGCCCTTGCCGCTGTTGGCTTAGTAGTCTCACAGACAATTGCGACATCATCTGCTGAACCACAGGGAACAGTTCTTGAGGTAATGCCGATTGCAGGTTCAACAATCACTGCAGGTTCTGGTGTCATTTTAACTATTGCAAATGGTGAGGTTGAAGTTCCCGATCTTTTGGGTGTTGAGGCCATTCAGGCAAAGACATTGCTCTTTAACGCAGACTTTCTCATTAAAGAATTTTATGACTACGACCCAACGCAACCTGAGGGTGTTGTTATTCGTCAAGCACCAGAAGCTGGTACTACACAGACAATCGGTAACTCAGTAACAATTACAATAAACCGCGCGCCTTAAGCTTTCCCAAGAACGGGTGCAAGTCCAACTGATTGAGCGAGCGCATCTTTATCGCCGCACTCCGTCAACCAGTTCGCCAACATAAGGTGGCCATGTTCTGTAAGAACTGATTCTGGGTGAAATTGCACGCCTTCTATCGGTAGAGTTTTATGTCGCATCGACATCACAACTCCTGTATCTGTCTTCCCAGTTACTTCCAACTCTTTGCCTATAGTTCCAATTTCAACTGCTAGTGAGTGATAACGAGTAGCGGTGAATGGGGTCGGCAATTTTTTATAAACGCCTGTTCCATCGTGATGCACGAGTGAAGTTTTTCCATGTAAAAGTTCGGGCGCTCTAGATACCTTTGCACCGAAGGCAACTCCGATTGCTTGATGACCTAAACAGACGCCAAAGAGTGGAATGGAATTCTCGGCGCAATACTTGATCATCGCAACGCTTATTCCAGCCTCTTCAGGTGTTCCAGGTCCCGGAGAGATAAGCACTCCGTCATATTTCTGCGCCTCTGACGCTTCGACCTCATCGTTACGTACCACAGTGCACTGCGCCCCTAATTGCTGCAGGTATTGCACTAAATTAAAGACAAAAGAATCGTAGTTATCGATGACAAGAATGCGGGTCATGGCTCCATTCTTACCTATTACCCCTGATCCTGTTACCCCTATTTCGGTGATGTGGCGCTATCACCCTCTGCCCGTGTAATCTGAGGCCATGCCTAAATCGAAATTGCGCAAAAAAGTCCAAGAGTCGCACGCTCATGATGAGCAGATGCATATGGAAGATCCACACGCTCCTCTTGAAAGTCCATCATGGCTAGCACCTGTCATGATCGCCAATTTCCTCATCGGCCTCTTCTGGATTGTGACCTTCTATGTCTCTGAAACTCGCTACCCAATCCCAGGAATTGGTAACTGGAACATGATTGTTGGCTTCACCTTTATTGGTATTGGCTTCTCCCTAGCAACAAAGTGGCGCTAGCTCCACCTTTTTACTCTCGTTGCTTACTGCTGCGGCCCTAAAGACTCCATCGCTCGCAAGGTTTCAATGCGCTCTTCTATTGGCGGATGAGTAGAGAAAAGTTTTGATACTGCTTTGCCATCAAGTGGTGATTCAATCCAAATATGGGCAACCGCATTTGATCGCTGACGAACAACGGTTGAATCAATAGCCAGAGTTTCAAGTGCGCGGCGTAGTCCTGCAGGATTGCGGGTAAATGAAACTGCAGTGGCATCTGCGAGAGATTCACGTCTGCGAGAAATAGCGCTCCGCAAGAGCATCGCAGCCATCGGCGCTAAAATCATAATTGCAAGTGAGACAACAAGCAGGATCGGATTTGAATTACCGTCGCGACGATCTCGACCGCCACCGAAGAACATCATACGAGCCATAAAATCACTCAGGATCGCAATGGCACCCGCTGTTGTTGCAGCAACGGCAGAAACCAAAGTATCCCGATTAGCAACGTGTGCCATCTCGTGGGCGATGACACCTTGTAACTCATCTCGGTCCATCACTTCAAGAATTCGAGTAGTAAATGCAATCAGCGCGTGTTCTGGATCTCGACCGGTTGCAAAAGCATTGGGGGCGGTGTCTTGAACGATAGCGACTTGAGGCATTGGAAGGCCACTTGCAATAACAACTTCTTCGATAAGGTTAAAGAGTTCAGGGTTATCTTCACGAGTGATCAGCTGTGCACCTGTCATTTTCAAGACTAATTTATCTGATCCGTAATACGATCCCCAAACACCTATAAGTGAGATACCCACTGCTATTGGAACGATAAATGAGGTTGTGCCAGCGCCGAAATATGTCAGCGCGGCGTAAGCAACTAACCAGGTTAATCCACCCATTGCAGCAAGGAGAAAATAAGTTTTACGCTTATTTGCTCCCTCTGCGCTGCGGAAATTTGAAGACATATTGCTTAGAAATTTACCTTCGGCGCTTTGCGTGCATCTGGATCTTCCACCTCGTAGAAGTCGCGAGCGCTTACCTTTGCAAACCCAGCAAAGAAACTTGTTGGAATTGTTGCAACTGCTTCGTTCAGTGCGCGCACATTATCGTTATAGAACTGGCGAGCAAATGCCACCTTATTCTCAGTTGTTGAGAGCTCTTCTTGAAGTGATAAAAAGTTTGCTGATGCTTTGAGATCTGGATATGCCTCTGCCACTGCAAGAAGCCCGCGCAACGCTTGGGTCAACATTCCATCAGCGGCTGAGACATCTGCGACCCCTGTGGCAGATGTTGCCTTTGCCCGCGCAGATACAACGGCATCAAATGTCGATTGCTCATGCGCTGCATATCCTTTTACTGTTTCAACGAGATTAGGGATTAAATCTAAACGACGCGTGAGCTGAACTTCGATCTGAGCAAATGCTTCATCAACGCTGATATTCAGACGTATGAGTCGGTTGTACTGGGCAACAAAAAAGATGGCAAGAAGTGCGATGACTCCGAGAACAATAAAGATTTCCATAATTGATTTAACCCCTTCACCGAAAGAGTTATTCCCGATCGGTTAGTCGATCTTACTCCGATGAAAGTTCAGGAAGGAGCGGCTCGGAGTTGGGCCACGCTGACCCTGGTAGCGCGAACCATACTTCTCGCTTCCATATGGGTGCTCAGCAGGTGATGAGAGTTTGATGAGACAGAGTTGGCCGATCTTCATCCCAGCAAAAAGTTTTACAGGAAGGTTTGCAACATTAGAAAGTTCTAAAGTGATGTGGCCAGAAAAACCTGGGTCTATAAATCCGGCGGTGGAATGTGTGAGCAAGCCAAGGCGACCTAGGGATGACTTACCTTCGAGGCGTCCGGCGATGTCATCTGGCAAGGTGATCACTTCATAGGTGCTCGCTAGAACAAATTCACCTGGGTGCAAGATAAATGGCTCAGCGCCATCTGCGATCACTTCTCTGGTCAGCTCAGGCTGCTCGAGTGATGGGTCGATCACCGAATACTTATGGTTTTCAAAGACTCGGAAGAATTTGTCGAGCCTGACATCAACTGAAGATGGCTGGATCATCGCCTCATGGAAGGGTTCAACGCCCACGCGTCCTGCGGAAATTTCGCTTCGAATATCGCGATCACTAAGTAGCACGGCGTGAGCCTATCTCCCACGGCACGAAAATCAATCGAAGCCACAACTTGCATAAGTTACTGGCGGGTAGCACCATATCGCCATGGGACATTACATAGCCAACCTCCGCGATATCGAATTCTGCCTCTATGACCTTCTCGGTCGTGACAAGATTCTTGGAACTTCTTTATATTCTGAAATAGACCGTGAAACTGCCGGTGGAATGCTCGAAGAGGTTAAACGTATGTGCGAGAACGATCTCGCAGACTCCTTCGTTGAAGGCGATCGCATTGGAACAGATTTTAATAAGGCAACAGGTGATATCAAACTCCCTGAAAGTTTTAAGAAATCATATAAGGCATACATTGATGGTGAATGGTGGCGTGTTGACGCGCCAACAGAACTTGGTGGAATGAAAATTCCTCCATCACTTCGGTGGGCAATTGCTGAAATGGTTCTTGGATCAAACCCTGCAATTCATATTTATGCATCTGGTTATGCATTTGCACAAGTTGCATACGTTCTTGGTACTGATATTCAAAAGACAATGGCCAAACACATGGTTGATCGCCATTGGGGTGCAACGATGCAGTTAACTGAACCTGATGCAGGTTCAGATGTCGGTGCAGGTCGCAGCAAGGCTGTGCAGCAACCTGATGGAACATGGCACATCACTGGAACAAAGCGATACATCACTTCAGGTGATGCTGATCTTTATGAAAACATTATGCACTTCACACTCGCTCGCCGCGAGGGTGGCGGACCAGGTACTAAGGGTCTCTCACTCTTCTTAATTCCGAAGTTTATCTTTGATCTTGAGACAGGTGATCTTGGAAAGCGCAACGGAGTGTATGTCACAGGCGTTGAACACAAAATGGGTCTTAATGTTTCAGCAACATGTGAAGTAAATCTTGGAGAGCACGAGCCTGCAGTGGGATATCTACTCGGTGATGTTCATGAAGGTATCGCACAGATGTTTAAGGTTATTGAATTTGCGCGCATGATGGTGGGAACAAAGGCGATTGCCACACTCTCTGCTGGATACCAGCAAGCGCTGGCATACTCCAAGACTCGTATTCAGGGTGGAGATATGAAGGTAATGAACGACAAGGCTTCACCTCGCGTGAGCATCATCCATCACCCAGATGTACGTCGTTCTTTAATGGTTCAGAAGTCTTATTCAGAAGGTATGCGCGCGCTTGTTCTCTACACGGCAACTATTCAAGATGAGATCGAACTTGCCCGCCAAGCTGGAGATGAAGATCTTTTAGCAAAGATGGAGGCACTGAATGATCTCTTGCTCCCTGTTGTTAAGGGTTATGGATCAGAGAAATCTTGGACACTTCTTGGAACTGAATCGCTACAAACATTTGGTGGCGCCGGCTTCACTCAAGATTGGCCGCTAGAACAATATGTTCGTGATGCAAAGATCGATACATTGTATGAAGGTACAACTGCAATTCAGGGTCTTGATTTCTTCTTCCGTAAAGTTGTTAAAGATGGTGGGAAGGCGCTTGGTCTTCTTGGAAAAGAAATTGGTGCATTTACTGCAACTGGTGGGGCACACGATGCCCAGAAGCAAGCACTTCTCAAAGCGCTCGGTGATCTACAAGGTATGGTTGGAGTTCTTGTTGGACACGCCATGGCATCTCAGGAAAAAGCCGATGAGATTTACAAGGTGGGCTTAAATACTTCTCGCGTACTTATGGCAGTCGGTGACATTATTACTGCGTGGCTCTTGTTGCGCCAGGCAGATATCGCATCTGCAAAGATCGCAGAGGGTGCAGGAAAAGACTCCGCTTTCTTTGAGGGAAAGATTGCATCGGCTCACTTCTTTGTAGCCAATTATCTTCCACACATCACAGCAGATCGTAAGATCGTTGAAGCGACAGATAGTGCAATCATGGAGATCTCGGAGAACGCTTTCTAATCAGATACTCTTACCGGATGCTTAAGCGCTTTCGAGGTGAGATTTACCTGATTTTAGGCGCCACCTTCTTTGCCTTTAATGGGGTGATCTCGACGTTGGTCTTGGAGCACCTGTCGCCCTTTCGTCTTACCCAAGTGCGCTGTATCGGTGCATTTGTTATTCTCTTTCTCATTGTTGCAGCACGCGATAAAAAATCACTTCGTGCTTCACGACAAGAGCTTCCCACTTTGATGGTGCTTGGCATTATTGGTTTTGCCGCGGTGCAGGCAGGGTATTTTCTTGGTATCGAACGAGGCGTGCCGCTCAGCCTTGTCCTTATCATAGAATTCACCGCTCCCATTTGGATTGTTCTCTGGATTAAATTTGTTCAGAAAAAAGATGTCCCTCGTGCGATGTGGGGTGGGGTTGTTCTCTCCTTCATTGGACTGATCTTTATCGCAAAAGTCTGGGATGGGCTGATCTTTGATCTCATTGGAATTCTCGGCGCACTCATCTCTGCCTTCGCTCTCGCTGTCTACTTTCTCGTTGGCTCAAAAGTTGGTCAGACGCGATCAGCACAATCGACGACGGTCTGGGGCCTCGGTTTGGCTGCTTTAATGTGGGTTTTACTTTTGCCTGTGTGGCAGTTTCCATTTGAAGTATTTTCACTCGATATGAATCTTCAGGGAATCTTTGACGGAACATTTCTTCCTGGTTGGGTATTGCTCGCGTGGATTATTGTTCCCGGAACAATTGTTCCCTACCTCTTTGTTATCGGTGGGCTGCGGAGAATGTCACCGTCAAATGCGAGCGTGACAGGAATGATTGAGCCGGTTCTTGCTGGGATCTTTGCGTGGATTTGGCTGGCACAGAGTTGGGCTCCTATCCAATTAAGTGGCGCTGCAATTGTTCTCTTTGGAATTTATCTTGCAGATCGAGCAAAGATTGCAGCCACGAGCGCTCAATAACTACTCGTTCCAACCACCGTCTCCGGGTGATGAAGGTTGTTCAAAATCTGATGGCTGTGATGAAGTGAAGTCGCGTCCTGAACCAGGGTTTGATGCCATATCAGTAAAGCGAGCAAAGTGAAGTTGAGCAGTGACGGTAATTGTTCGGGTAGGTCCGTTACGGTGTTTTGCAACAATAAGATCAGCTTCTCCTTGGCGGTTCTGTGAATCGTACATATCTTCACGGTGGAGCAAGATAACAACGTCAGCATCTTGTTCGATCGATCCTGATTCACGTAAGTCAGAGAGCATAGGTGTCTTATTTGTCCGTTGTTCAGGGCCACGGTTGAGCTGAGAGATTGCAATGACCGGCACATCAAGCTCTTTCGCCATGAGTTTTAGTTGGCGAGAAAATTCAGAGACCTCTTGTTGACGATTTTCTACACGCTTACCTGATGTCATCAACTGTAGATAGTCGATGACGACGAGCTGCAAATTATGGCGCTGCTTAAGACGACGCGCTTTAGCGCGAATCTCCATCATCGAGAGATTGGGTGAATCGTCGATAAAGAGTGGGGCATCTGAAATTTCGCCCATACGCCTTGCTAGCTTTGCCCAATCATCATCGCTGAGTTGTCCAGAGCGAATGCTATTAAGGCCAACGCGCGCCTCAGCCGATAACATACGCATGGTAATTTCAGATTTAGACATTTCAAGAGAGAAGATCACAGACGTTTTATTCTCGTGAATAGATGCATGGCGCGCGATATCAAGACCGAGCGTTGACTTTCCAACAGCCGGACGCGCTGCAAGAACAATCATGTTTCCAGGATGCAATCCATGAGTGAGTAGATCGAGATCGCGGAAACCAGTCTTTACACCTTCAACGCCGCCGCCCTTTGAAATTGCTTCGATCTCATCAAGAGCTTGCGGCAAAATTGTAGAAAGTTGTACGTAATCCTCTGAGGAACGTCGCTCTGTTACTGCATAGACCTCGGCTTGTGCCTGATCAACAGCGTCATCTACTTCACCCTCTGCGTTATATCCAAGTTGAACAATCTTTGTACCTGCCTCGATAAGGCGGCGCATAATTGCATGTTCCAAAATTATTTTTGCGTAGTAACCGCCATTGGCAGCAGTGGGAACGGAAGAGATCAGTGTATGTAGATATGGCGCACCACCGGCGCGCGCTATATCTCCACGCTTTGTTAGCTCTGCAGAGACGGTAATTGCATCGGCTGGTTCACCGCGTCCGTAGAGATCAAGAATTGCATCAAAGATGAGTTCGTGTGCAGGACGATAAAAATCACGTTCGCGAATTACTTCGATGACATCTGCAATTGCATCTTTAGATAACATCATTGCACCGAGAACAGATTGTTCTGCGATGAGATCTTGCGGTGGTGTGCGCTCAAAGTCAGCGCCGACAGTTGAAAATGATCGGCTTGAATTGTTGGGGAGTTCTGCAATGCTCACAGTGCACACCCTCCCATCTGCCGCTGACACCTATCTTTATTGAGCCAGATGCGAAACTTAGGTGCAACTGCTCCACCAGTGCGAAAAAACAGAGGAGGCGGTGTGGAGAAGGTGTGCATAAAGGGGTGGATAAACCCTCCTTTACCTGTGGACGGCTGTGCATAAGGTGTGGGTAAGTGAGCGATTATGGTGAACAGCACGTTAAAAGTCCTGTTCAGAGGCGGGATCGTCCTCCACAGGGTTATTAAAAAGAAAGTTTTCTCAATCTTAGATAATGAGATAAGGCCCCGTGCAATCGCATGGGGCCTTATCTCATGAAGAGCTTTTACTGAGCGGCAACTACCGAAACGCTCACACTTGCTACAACTGCGTGAGCAAGTGAAACCTTTACTGAGTGTGTGCCGGTCTTCTTGATATGTCCAGCGGTCTTAATGCTGTGACGATCAATATCTGTACCAGCGGCAGCCTTGATTGCTGCTGCAATATCTTTATCTGTTACCGAGCCAAAGAGGCGGCCATTTGCTCCGACCTTTACTGGAATAGTAATTATTGCCTTTTCAAGGGCTGCCTTGATCTCCTTAGCGTGATCGATATCGCGGACTTCGCGGGCAGCGCGTGCACGACGAATTCCTTCGATCTGCTTCTCGCCACCAAGTGACCATGCAATTGCTACGCCACGTGGGAGTAGGAAGTTGCGGGCATAACCATCTTTAACAGTGACAACGTCGCCTGCGTTACCGAGCTTTGTTACTTCGCGAGTAAGAATAAGTTTCATTAGTCTCTTCCCCCTTAGCGCGCTGTCGATGTGTAAGGCAAGAGTGCAACTTCACGGCTGTTCTTTACAGCAGTTGCAATCGAGCGTTGGTGTTGTGTGCATGCGCCAGTAACACGGCGAGCGCGGATCTTGCCGCGATC